>NZ_BAAAGU010000018.1:0-96218 GCF_039524635.1 Streptomyces thermocarboxydovorans
AGCGCCCCCGTCCGGCCGCCGTCCCGGCCGGCCCCTCGCCCGCTACGCGCGCCACCCGCAGCGCCCCCGTCCGGCCGCCGTCCCGGGCCGGCCTCCCGAGCCGGTCATCAGGTCCCTCGTCTGGTCGAGCTGGCTCGCCGCGGCCTTCCTCGCGCTGTGCGCGGTGGCGCACTTCCCGCTGCACCACGACGGCACGTCACTTCGGCTGCACGCCCTCACCGTCGGCCTGTCGGTGCTGTGCACCGTGCTCGCGCTGATCCTCGTGGTGCGTCCCGGAGTCCTGGCGCTGGTGTCCGCCTTCGCGGTGCCGGCGGTCCTCGCCGGAGCCCACGTCTACGGGACCACCCTCCCGTCGGCGGTGCTGTCCCGGGCGGTCGACCTGGCACTGGCACCGCCGTGGCTCGCCAGCGCCGCCGCCGTCACCGCAGCGCTGCTCGCCCTGGCCGCGCTCGTGGTCCGGGTCGCCTCCCCGTTCCCGCCCCGCCGCTGGGCCGCCTGGCCCCCGCCGGAGCCCCACCGCCCGGCGGAGTGACCCCCCCGCCACGAACGAGGGCCGGGCCCGCCCCCACGCGGTCCCGGCCCTCGCGGTGTTGGCGGCGGGGGAGCGGGGGTGAGTGAGGGGCGTGACCGGAAATCGCCGGTTGGACGGGTGTCGGCCCGTTCGCGCCGGCGTGGCAGTGCGCCCGCGCGGGCCCGCCGACCGGGTGCAACCAGTGTCAACAACGCTCGTGATCAATACACCTAGCGGCGGGCCGCTGTCGCCCGCTTCTGCGCGTCGCCCGCGTCGCCCGCGTCGCCCGTCCTGTCGGCCTCCTCCGCGCCCGAAGCTGACACCTCCCCCTCCGGGCCGGATGCCTCCGTGCCCGGTACGGAGGTTCCGGCCACCGTGCGCTGCTCCTCGGCGGCCGGGGTCGGCTCTGCCGACGTGCCGTCAGCACCGCGAGCCGGTGTCGCGTCCGAAGCCTCGGTCTCCGGGGCGGCGTCCGTGCGGGCGGCTTCACCCCGTCGGATTCGCGGGGTGACCTTGAGGCGTTCCAGGCGGCGGGTGAGGGCGCGCAGCGGGGAGGCCGGGCCGGGCAGCAGGGGGCGGACACCGGGGGAGGCGTCGCTGGACTCGCGGTAGGCGGCCAGTGCCTCGTGGGCGCGCTCGGCCGCTTCGCGGTACAGGTCGCGTGACCTGGTCATCGCCTCCAGGGCCTCGGCGTACATCTTCACCAGGGCCCGTTCGCGGGCGAGTTCCTCCTCCAGGGTCAGCAGGTGCCAGTCCTCCCGCAGCGCGGTCAATTCCTCCAGCGCGCCGTCGGGCAGCGGGCGCGGCAGCGCGTCGAAGCGCCTCACCGCGTCGACGAGTTCGGCCGGTTCGCTGCCGTCGAGGAACACCGCGCGCACCGCGAAGGCGTCGGCCTGGTAGCCCTCGGGTGCCGGGCGGCCGGGCAGCAGCACCGCGCCGCCGCGCGGCACCTCGGCGTGGAACTCGCGCAGCGCCCAGTTCACCACGCGCAGTTGGTGCGGAGCGGCGCGGTGCTCCACCACCCGGTCGCGCAGCCCCGGCGGCAGCCAGTGCGCCAGCGGCACCTGGCCGCGCTCGTCGGTGGTCATCGCCTCGTGCACCACGACATGCAGCCGCCAGGTGTCCCGCGCGCACGCGCGCAGCCGCCGGCGGACGGCCTTGTCCTCCTCGGGCAGCGGGTTGAGGGCGCCCACCCGCAGTCCCGCCGACGCGTCCATGGACCAGTCCGCGTCCGGCTCGTGCGGCCAGAACATGCCGGCCGGGGACGGCCACGACTGGTCCCAGGGCTGCTCGGCCTCCGCGACCAGGATCCAGTCCTGGCCGTGCTGGGAGGCGGGCGCGAGGCTCAGCCGGGCCCGCACGGTGACGCCGCCGGCGACGCGCATCCGGGCCTCGAAGACCTGGTCGGGCGATTCGGAGTCGGTGATCTCCAGGTAGTCGTCGATGTGCCGGCTGTCCTTGTGGCGGCGCAGCGAGCGCCTGAGGAGCTCCTCCGCGCTGTCTCCGGCATGGCGGCCGCGGGTCAGCCAGACGGTCGGGGGAACGGTACGGCGGACTGTGGGCGTGGTCTGCATGGATCCAGATGTGAGCGGGGGCACGTGCTCCTGCCAGTATCGTCGCCGCCGTCCGGCGGTCTCCGGGCGGGCTCCGCCGGACGGCGCAGCCGCGTCACGCCTGCCCACCAGTCGGCGGATGCAACCTCCGGCGCGCGAGGCAATGGCGCGCGCGGGGTGTGCGCGGCGCGCACGTGGTGGGGTGCTCTCACTCGTGGTTCCGTGCGGGGCCCGCTCCGCAGAATGGGGCTTCGCGAGCAGGGCCCGCCCACCATCCGCTTCGGGGTTGGCCCTGCTCGCACGTGATCGGTCACCGTCGCGAAAGGCGCGGACTTTGTCGGGGGAAGTTTCGTTCTGGCGCATATTCCTCCGGAAAACCCCAAAGCCTTCACCTCGCTCGAGTACGCAGCGTAGCTTCGATGTCACGTTCGCGGTACAGCCGTGCGAGGAGGGGGATCCGGCGTGCCCGGAATCGACGAGAGTCTGCTGGAAGCCATGCGACTGCCCGGCGCACGCGGCGCCCTGGTGGTCGACTGGATCAGCGGGCTCGCACTGGGTGCGGTCGGCGAGGCGCCCGGCGGCGACGCGGAGGCGACGGCCGCGGAGACCGCCGAACTCGCCCGGCTCGCCCTGGAGAGCCCCACCCTCGCGCCCGGGGCCGAGGGTGACGAGAACGGCGACGAGAACGGGGAGGCGACCGTCGAGGACCTGATCCTCACCACCGCGGACGCCTACCAGCTGCTGCGCCTGGTCGTCACCCCCTTCGACAGCACCGTGTTCATGTACCTGTGGCTCGACCGGCGTGACGGCAACCTCGCCCTCGCCCGCATCCGGCTGGCCGAGATGGCGGACCGGCTGGTGCTCGGATGACGGCCGCCGCCCCCACGCACACCACCGCCCCCGCCCTGCTCGCCGGCCTCGCCGCCGACCGCGCCACCGGAGCACTGACCACCGCCTCCGGCGTGCTCTACCTCTC
This sequence comes from Streptomyces thermocarboxydovorans, assembly GCF_039524635.1. Lineage (NCBI taxonomy): Bacteria > Bacillati > Actinomycetota > Actinomycetes > Kitasatosporales > Streptomycetaceae > Streptomyces > Streptomyces thermocarboxydovorans. The sequence goes on from NZ_BAAAGU010000018.1 coordinate 3,041, forward strand.
GGCGGGTGAGGTCGTCCACGTCGAGTCGGCCCTGAGCCCCGCCCTGGGCGATCTGCTCACCCGCAGCGGCGCCCTCGCCCCGGACGGCTGGTGGGAGGCGGTGCGGCGGGCCGGCGCCCGGCGCCGCGTCGGCCGTTACCTGGTGGAGAACGGCCGCCTCACTACTGGCGCCCTGGAGCTGTGCCACCTGGGCGCGCTGTTCGACGCGGCCTACTTCGCCCTGGTCCACGACGACCGGCCCGCCCGCTTCCGCCCCGGGGTGGCGCACTGGCTCGGCGCGGTCCGTCCCGTGCCCGTGGCGGCGGTGCTGCGCGAGTCACGGCGGCGCCGGGCCCTGCTGCAGCGCATCTGGCCCGACCCGGCCGTCGACACGGCCCCCCTCACCCGCACCTCCGGCGCCGGGCGCGCGGACCTGCCGCCGCGCCGCGGCCGGGCGCTCGCCCTGGTCGACGGTGCCAGCACCGCAGCGCAGATCGCCTCGGCGCTGGCCTGCCGCACCTTCCACACCCTCGTCGAGCTGCGCCGTCTCGCCGCCGACGGACTGGTCACCCCCGCGCCGCCGCGCCCCGCGGCCGCCCTCCCGGGCCTCGCCGCCCCCGGCACGGCGTGGGACGAGCCCGACACAGCTCTGCTGCGACGGCTCCTGGACGCCTTGGAGGCACTGTGATCCGCGCGCGCCGGCAGCGTGCCGAAAGGAGACGGCTCATGGCCGTCGAGACCGACGTGCAGGACGAACTGCGCCGGCTGCGCACCCGCATACCCCGGCTCACCGGATCGCTCGCCGCCACCGTCGACGGACTGGTCCTCGCCCACGACGTGCCCGGCACCGAACCGGAAGGGCTGGCCGCGCTCACCGCCGCCGCGCTCGGCGTCGCCCACCGCGTGACGGACGCCGCCTCCCGCGGCGAGTTCCGCGAGCTGCTGGTGCGCGGCGCCCAGGGATACGTCGCGACGTACGCGGCCGGCACCGCCGCCGTGCTCACCCTGCTCGCCGACGACCGCGTCAACGTGGGCCGCCTCCACCTGGAGGGCCGCCGCAGCGGGGCCCGGATCGCCGAGCTGGTCGGCACCCGCATCGGTCCGGGCGGCGGCCGGCACACCGACCGCGCGGCGGCCGTGCGGCAGCCCCCGCCGCCGGACCCGGCCCGGCGTATCGGCACCCTCCCCGTGCGCACCCCCCACAGCGCCGCCACCCAGACGCCCCGGCCCCAGCCCGGCGCCTGAACCCCGGTCTGCTTCCCCGACCCGCCGCCCGGACCACCGGGCGACCGGACCCACCACCGAAACCGACGGAAAGGACGTCACCCATGGCCAACACCGACACCTCGCTCAAGGAGTGCCTCGCCTCCATCGACGGCGCCACGGCCGCCGCACTGGTCGACTACACCAGCGGCATGGCCCTCGGCTCGGTGGGCGGCGGCAAGGACTTCAACATCGAGGTGGCCGCGGCCGGCAACACCGACGTGGTGCGGTCCAAGCTGCGCACCATGGAGCACCTGGGCATCAAGGAGGAGATCGACGACATCCTGATCACCCTGTCCAGCCAGTACCACATGATCCGGCCGCTCAAGAGGCGCGGCGGCAACGGCCTGTTCCTCTACCTGGTACTGGACGCCAACCGCGCCAACCTGGCGATGGCCCGCCACCAGCTGCGCCGCATCGAGGCCGAGCTGGAGGTCTGACGCAGGACGGAGCGGCACCGCGGGGGATCGGTGCCGCTCCTGCCCCCAGTGTCCTCCTCCCGCCCCCGGTTCTCCAGGGGCCGGCCGGCCTCCGCGACCCGGCCCCGGCGGGTGCGGTTCCGCGGCCGGCGTCCGCGACCACCGGCTGGTCCACGGCCGCCGCCCGCGATCACCGGCCGGTCCGCGCCGCCGACGTGTGCCGTCCCGGCTTCGGGGTACTTCGAGCGCAGCTGTCAGCCGTACCGGCGGTTCGCCCACGTCATCGGCGTGGGCCGCACCGCCGCCGGACGGCACCGGGACAGACTGCTGCGGCACGGCGCCGACACCGTCGCACTCGGATCTAGGTGCGGCGCCGACGGGAGGAGCGTCGACGTGGCCGGCTGGACCTGGGAGTACGAGGGCTACGAGCCCGCCGAGGCGCGGCTGAGGGAGTCGCTGTGCACCCTGGGAAACGGCTACTTCGCCACCCGCGGAGCGCTGCCCGAGTGCACCGCCGACGAGGTGCACTACCCGGGGACGTACGTGGCCGGCTGCTACAACCGGCTCTCCTCCAAGGTCGCCGGCCGGCGGGTCGAGAACGAGGACATGGTCAACCTGCCGAACTGGCTGCCGCTGCGTTTCCGCCTCCCCGGCGGGGCATGGCTCACCCCCGACACGGCCGATGTGCTCGAACACCGCGAGATCCTGCACCTGGCGCCCGGACTGTTCGAGCGGATGACCCGCTACGACCTGGGCGAGGGCCGCACCCTGACGGTGCGCCAGGAGCGCCTTGTGCACATGGCGGACCCTCATATGGCCGCTCTGCGCACCGAGTTCACCGCCCAGCGCTACGCCGGACCGCTCGAGGTGGAGGCCGCCCTCGACGGCAACGTCACCAACGCCGGCGTCGCCCGCTACCGGGACCTCGACGGCCGCCACCTCACTCATGTGCACGGCGGCATCGCCGACGCCGGCACGGTGTGGCTGCGCTGCCGCACCCGCACCTCCGACATCCGGATCGCGCTCGCCGCCCGGCTCCTCGCCGACTCACCCGTGAGCATGCGCAAGGACAACGGGCGCGCCGTCCACCACACCCGGCTGCACCTGACACCCGGACACACCGTCACCGTGGACAAACTGGTCGCCCTGCACACCTCGCGCGACCCGGCGATCAGCGACCCCCTGCACGCCGCCGTGGACCGGGTGGGCCGGGTCGACGGCTGGGCGGCGCTGGTCGCCCCGCACCGTACCGCCTGGGGCCAGCTGTGGCGCAGGGGCGAGCTGGACGTCCCCGGCGAGGCGGGCACCATCCTGCGCCTGCACCTGTTCCATGTGCTGCAGACGCTCTCCCTGCACACCGCCGACCTCGACGTCGGCGTGCCGGCCCGCGGACTGCACGGCGAGGCCTACCGCGGGCACGTCTTCTGGGACGAGCTGTTCGTGCTGCCCTACCTCAATCTGCACTTCCCCGAGGTCTCCCGCTCCCTGCTGCACTACCGCTACCGGCGCCTGGAGCGGGCCCGCACCGCCGCACGGGACGCCGGCCGCCGGGGCGCGATGTACCCCTGGCAGAGCGGCAGCGACGGCCGGGAGGAGACCCAGCAGCTCCACCTCAACCCGCGCTCGGGCCGCTGGCTGCCCGACCACACCCACCTGCAGCACCATGTGGGCTCCGCGATCGCCTACAACGTGTGGCAGTACTGCGAGGCCAGCGGCGACACCGAGTTCCTGCACACCAAGGGCGCCGAGATGCTGCTGCAGATCTCCCGCTTCTGGGCGGACGCGGCCGAGTACGACCCGCACCTGGGCCGCCATCACATTCGGGGCGTGGTCGGCCCCGACGAGTATCACGACGCCTACCCCGGCTCGGACCGCCCGGGCCTCGACGACAACGCCTACACCAACGTCACCGCGGCCTGGGTGCTCGCCCACACACTCGACGTGCTGCGCTCCCTGCCCGAGCCGCGGCGGCTGGAGCTCGACGAACGCACCGGCCTGGACGCCGGCGAACTCGACCACTGGGAGGAGGTCTCCCGCACCCTCCACATCCCGTTCCACGAGGGAGTCATCAGCCAGTTCGAGGGCTACGGCGAACTCGAGGAACTCGACTGGCACGGCTACCGCAAGCAGTACGGAGACATCCGCCGGCTGGACCGGATCCTGGAGGCCGAGGGGGACACCGTCAACCGCTACCAGGCCTCCAAGCAGGCGGACGTCCTGATGCTCGGCTACCTGTTCTCACCGGCCGAACTGCAGGCGCTGTTCGGGCGGCTGGGCCACAACCTCGACGAGCACATCTGGCGGCGCACGGTGGACTACTACCTGCACCGCACCAGCCACGGCTCCACGCTCAGCGGCCTGGTGCACGGCTGGGTCCTCGCCCGCGACCGGCGCGCCGAGGCCTGGGCCTTCTGCCAGGAGGCGCTCCAGGGGGACATCGCCGACATCCAGGGCGGTACCACCGGCGAGGGCATCCACCTCGGCGCCATGGCCGGCACCCTCGACCTGGTGCAGCGCGGACTGCCAGGCCTGGAGACCCGCAACGGGGCGCTGCGCCTGAACCCGGTGCCGCTGCCGGAGCTGTCCTCCTACGGCTTCACCATCCGCTACCACGGCCACTGGGGCGTCCGGCTGCGGCTGGAGAGCGGCCGGCTGGAGATCGACGTACCGGCGAGCGGGCCGGGACCGATCGACGTACGGCTGCCGGACCGGACGGCCCGCCTCCAGCCGGGGGAGACGGGCCATCTGCCGCTCACGGACTGAACGGTCTGAACGAACTGGAAGGTGTGAACGGACCGAACGCCGCGGCGGGCGCGGTCACTTGTGGAACTGGATGTATCCGTTGCCGTCCCGGTCGTTGCCGGACTTGGTGTACTTGTGCACGTCGGCGCGGGCGCCGCTCGGCTTGTACACGTAGATCGTGTCGCCGGGGTTGTTCCACATGAAGTTGCAGTTGTTGCGGTAGACGACGTTCTTGGCGTCGGAGTCGGTACCGCGGCCGCCGCGCAGCCTCACATAGTCGCCGGGCTGGAGGTAGTGGTTCTTGGTGAACGTGAACCGGTTCCCGGTGGCGTCCTTGACGACGTAACCCTTGAGGTTGACCGTCGAGGACTTCGAGTAGTTCTTGATCGTCAGGTACTCCTGGTGGGTGTTGCCCCCGGAGCACCTGTGGTCGTCCCTGCCCGGCGCGTCGTACTGGATGCCCCGGACCTTCAGCGCGGAGCTGTACTCGTCGGCCTGCGCCGGAGCGGCCGTCAGCGCGGCGAGCGCGCCCGCGATCGCGGTGGTGGCCACGGCGGCAGTGCGTATGCGCATGAAATCTCCCCCCTGCATGACCCTTACGTGAAGGGCATGTGGTGTTTCTGTGAAGGGAGATCGTACACAACGCCGGGCCGTTGTCGGACCCAAAGGCTACGGTCGGCCCATGAGAGCTTCGGGAACCTTCACCGTCCAGTCCTTCGTGCCGGCCGACGTCAAGGCGGACCCGGCCGTGACCACGGCTCTGCCCGTGACCGTGGCGACCATGGAGAAGCGCTTCGAGGGAGAGATCGCGGGCCGCGCCGCGACCGTGTTCACCTCCGCCTACGACCAGGAGGCGGGCGTCGGCACCTATGTCGCCATGGAGTCCTTCGAGGGCTCGGTGGGCGGACGCTCGGGTGCCTTCAACTTCGTGCACTCGGCGTCCACCTCGGGCAGCGACCGCAGCGCGGAGTTCCTCAGGATCGTCCCGGCCAGCGGCACCGGGGAGCTCGCCGGGATCACCGGCACCGGCGGCATCGCCGTCGACGCCGACGGCACCCACCGGATCTGGTTCGACTACGAACTCGCCTGACGGGCGGGCCCGTCGACGGCAGCGGGCGCCGCGTGCGGACCATGACACGGGTCCGCACGCGGCGCCCGAGGGCGACTTGCCCGGCGGGCCGGGGGCTCAGGCGCCGCTGGCCCTCAGCATGTCCTCGCGCTCGACGATCTTCACCCGCTCGCGGCCCTGCGGCTCGCCCAGCGCCTTCTCGGCGGCGTCCAGGCGGTACCAGCCGTCCCAGGTGGTGTAGCGGATCTCCCGCTCGGCGAGGAACGCGTCCACGGCCTCGGGGGCGGGGGAGACGGGCGTGTGCAGCCGGCCGGCGGCGAAGTCGGCCAGCAGGTTGGCCACCGTCTCGTTGGCGTCGCCCTTGGTGTGCCCGATCAGACCCACCGGGCCGCGCCGGATCCAGCCGGTGACGTACGCCGACCGCACATGCTCGCCGGTGTCACCGATGATCCGGCCGCCCTCGTCCGGCACGGTGCCGGACTCGATGTCCCACGGCAGCTTGGGCAGCTGGTCGGAGAGGTAGCCGACCGCGCGGTAGACGGCGGTGACGTCCCAGTCCTTGAATTCGCCGGTGCCCTTGACGTTGCCGGTGCCGTCCAGAGCGGTGCGCTCGGTGCGCAGACCGACCACGCGGCCGTCCTCGCCGAGGATCTCCGCGGGCGACTCGAAGAAGTGCAGGTACAGCTTGTGCGGGCGGTCGCCCACGTCGCGGATCGCCCAGTTCTCCAGCGTCTTGGCGACCATGTCGGCCTGCTTGTTGCCGCGCCGGGTGGCGATCGACCCCTCGTCGTAGTCGATGTCCTCGGGGTCGACGATCACCTCGATGCTGGGGGAGTGGTCCAGCTCCCTGAGCTCCATCGGGCTGAACTTCGCCTGCGCCGGGCCGCGGCGGCCGAAGACGTGGATCTCCTTGGCCCGGTTGGCCTTGAGGCCGTCGTAGACGTTCGGCGGGATCTCCGTGGGCAGCAGCTCGTCGGCGGTCTTGGCCAGGATGCGGGCCACGTCGAGCGCGACGTTGCCGACGCCCAGCACCGCCACCTTCTCGGCCTCCAGCGGCCAGGTGCGCGGCACGTCCGGGTGGCCGTCGTACCAGGAGACGAAGTCGGCGGCGCCGTAGGAGCCTTCGAGGTCGATGCCCGGTATGGGAAGCGCGCGGTCGGCCATCGCGCCGGTGGCGAAGATCACCGCGTCGTAGAAGGCACGCAGGTCGTCGAGGTGGATGTCGGTGCCGTACTCCACGTTGCCGAACAGCCGGATCTGCGGCTTGTCGAGGACCTGGTGCAGGGCCGTGATGATGCCCTTGATCCGCGGGTGGTCGGGGGCCACGCCGTACCGGATCAGACCGAACGGCGCCGGCATGCGCTCGAAGATGTCGATGGACACGCCCGGTTCGGCGGCCGTGTCGGACTTGAGCAGGGCGTCGGCGGCGTAGATCCCGGCGGGGCCGGATCCGACGATGGCAACCCGCAGGGGGCGGGGCATGGTCAGTTTCCCTTCGAGCGAGGACAGCGACTCGTCCGAGCCTAAATTAAGGCTTGCCTAACCCGGTACGCGGGTCCGTTCTATGGGCCCATAAGGCTTGCTTATGGCATGTCCCCCAGAGCGCTTATGGCTCCGGGTGGGGTGCTCATGACCCCGGGCAGGATGCTGCCGGATGCTTACGCCCCCGGGATCGGCTGCTCCGTCCAGATGACCTTGCCGGCCGGCAGATAGCGGGTGCCCCAGCGCTCCGCGAGCTGCGCCACCAGGAACAGGCCCGCCCGCCCTCGTCCGTCATCCCGCCAGCAGCCGGTCGCCGACCAGCAGCACCTCGTCCGTGGCCATCCGCCGGGACGACAGCAGCTCGGCGGTGGCCGGATCCAGACCCAGATCGAGCACCTGCCGGCCCTCCGCGTCCGCCGGGAGCCCGAGCAGCCGGCGGACCTCGTCATTGGCGGGGATCAGGGTGCCGTCCCCGTCGACGATGACGACGCCCTCCCGCACGGCGTGCAGCACCGCGTCATGGTGCTCGTGCATCCGGGTCGTCTCGTGCGGGCCCAGCCCTTGGGCCTGGCGCAGCAGCCGCCTGCTGACCAGGGCGGCGCCCGCGGTGGCCAGGGCCAGCGCCACGCCCGCCGCGGTCAGCACCAGCGGCAGCCGGTGGTTGGCGGCCCCGCCGACGTGCTCGGTGGTGATGCCCGCGGACACCAGGCCCACGACCGTGCCGTCGTCGTTCTCCACCGGCACCACGGCCTGCACCAGTTCACCGATGGTGCCCTCGATCTGCTCCACGACGGGCTCGCCGCGCAGCGCGGGCGCGTAGGTGCCCACGAACTGCTTGCCGATGCGGTCCGGCCCCGGATGGGTGCAGCGGATGGCGGCGGTGTTCATCACCACGACGAAGTCGACCTCGGCCTGCTCGCGCACGGCCTCGGCCCGTGGCTGCAGCACGGCCGTCGGGTCGGGCGATCTCGGGACATGCGCGCTCCATGACCTCAGAGCCCGCGCACTCCATGACCTTGGGACATGCGCGCGGAGCCCCGTGCCGCCGGGGCGGTGGCCCGCGGGTCGTGCGTGCCGCCGGGGCGGTGGCCCGCGGGTCGTGCGTGGCCGGTGACCAGCCGGCCGCGCACGACCCTCCCCCCTGCGCGCGGATCGTCCCCCGCTCCGCGCGCCTCTCGTGAAAGGTCCGAAAGGTTCAGAAAGTCCCGAAGGATTAGGTCCGGGCGGTCCGCCCGGATGTCACCGCGCCAGGGCGTGCGCCAGCTCCGTGGTGGCGCGGGCGACCTCGGTGTCCTCCTCGTCGAGGAGCCGGTCCAGGTCGCCGGCGCGGGCACGTACGGCTTGGCGCGCGGCGCGCTCCCAGGCCACCGGGTTCTCGCGGTGATTGAGCAGCTTGGGGTAGGCGGCCGCGGTGCTCTCCCACTGCCGGGCGTCGGCGATGGCCTTCAGCAGCTGGATGATCTGGGCGCGGACCGTGACGTGCGGGAGCTGCGCCAGCTCCCAGAGGAAGGGGACGGTGGCGGCGGTCGCCTGCTCCACCACGAAGCCGTACTGGCAGATCCGGCGGCGCAGATCCTCCAGGGCGGCCCGGGCGGTGTCGGCGTCGCCCCAGGCGATGCCGTTGAGCAGCAGCGGGATGGCCGCCGCCGATCCGGTGGAGTCCTGGATCTCGGCCCACGGCACTCGGGACAGTGCCGCAAGGGGCGTGGCCCGTGCGACTCCGGTGGGGGGAGCGTGGCGCACGGGGCGCTCGCTGCTCGGCTGTTCCGTCGAAATGCTGCGCATGGCGTGGATGCCTTTCCGCGGCAGTTGTGTCAGGTGGGCGGGTACGGCCGGCCGGTCGACGCACGGGCCTGGGGGTGGCCCTTGTGGCCGCGCTCGGTGCGCGGCCCCGCCGAGGGGCGGGAGGTGCCGGCCGCCGACTGCATCGGGTGTGCGTCCGCGCCGGGCGGACGGATCACGGGATGCGCAGGTGAGGGCACGGCATCTCCCCGATGCGGCGTCAGGTTGGGGCGCAACCACGGGGGTTGACGCCGCCGCTATTATCCACGCAGAAAGCGTCCGCGTGCAATTGCACGAGAAATTGCGTGGGCTGTTTTCGGCCGGGGCGCGAACGAACAGCAAGGAGGCTGCGGTGCCAGGAGTGCGGAACGGAGTGCGGGCGAGCCAGCTGGACGCCCGCTGGATCAAGAGCCGGCGCAGCAACGCCGAAGGCAACTGTGTGGAGGTGGCCCCGCTGGGCGGCGGAGCCGTCGCGCTGCGCAACTCCCGCGACCCGGACGGACCGGCGCTGGTCTACACGGCGGCCGAGATAGCGGCGTTCCTGGCCGGCGCCAAGGACGGCGAGTTCGACCACCTGGTGTGAGCGCCGGAGGCCGACGGCGCGGACCGGGAGCACGGGGGCGGCGCCCGGGAGCGGAGGACAACTCCTCACTTCTGCAAGGCTTCTGACGGTGATGCGGTGCGGCGGTAAGAGTGCGATAGTGTAAATCGCCCTTGTGCCGGTCTGCTGGGAGTCAGGATGTCCGCCGCCTCGTCGCATCGCATCTCCCGTCTGGAACCCTATCTGGACAGGCCCGAGCCGGCTCCGACCCTGCTGAAGATGCTGGTCGGAGTGCAGCTCGCAGGCTTCCGCGAGGACGCCGGCCTGGCCCAGGACCAGGCGGCCCGCGGTGTCGGTTTCAGCGCGGCCAAACTGTCCCGCATCGAGTCCGGAAAGGGACGCCGCCCGCCTACCGAGGCCGACGTCCGCAAGCTGCTCCAGCTCTACGGCACGGACGAGTACGAGGCCTCGGTCCTGCTCAAGCTGCTCCAGCGCGCCGGTGAACCGGGCTGGTGGCAGCGGTACGACAAGCGGCTGATGCCCGAGTGGTTCGAGCGGCTGGTGGGGCTGCAGGAGGCCGCGGCCACCATCCGTACCTTCGAGATCCAGTACGTGCCGGGCCTGCTGCAGACCGCCGCGTACACCCGCGCCGTGGTGGAGCGCGGACTGCCGAACGCCCCGGCGAGCGAGGTGCAGCGCCGGGTGGAACTGCGCATGCGCCGGGCCGAACTGCTGCTGCGTCCGGACGCCCCGCAGCTGTGGGCGGTCATCGACGAGTCCGTCCTGCTGCGCGTGCTGGGCAGCCGCGAGGTGATGCGCGAGCAGCTCGAACACCTGGCGACCATGGCCGAAAGGCCCAATGTCACCGTGCAGATCGTTCCGCTGAGCGTGACCAACGCGTCCGCTCCCGCGATCCCGGTGACCTATCTGCGCTTCGGCGGTCTCGATCTGCCCGACGTGGTCTACCTGGAGCACATCAGGAGCGCCAACTTCCTCGAGGACCGTGACGAGACCGAGGAGTACCGGATCGCGCTGGACCGCCTCGCCGACGAGGCGCTCACGCCCCGCGAGTCCCTGGAGCTGCTGCGCACCACGATGAAGGAGCGCTACTCCTGACGGAGGGGAGCGCCGCTCCACCCTGGACTCCGGCCCGGATCAGCAGTTCGTATGGCGCTCAGAACGCGACGCCCCTCCCGGACCCTTGCGGATCGGGGAGGGGCGTCGGCGCGTCAGAGGCCGTGGGTGGTCCTACTGCGGCAGCCGGCCCACGCCGCCGAACTCGATCCACTCGTCGGTGAGCTGACGGGGCGCCACCTCGGTGTCCGGGCGCCAGGTGGAGACCTCCACCAGCCCCGGCTCCAGGATCTCCAGGCCCTCGAACAGCGCCTCCACGTCCTTGCGCTCCCGTACCCGGCCCCAGTGGCCCTGGGTCACCTTGTCCATGAAGTCGGTGACGAACTCACGCACCTGGGGGTCGTCGCTGACCAGCTGACACATCACCATGAAGCTGCCGGGAGCAAGCCGTTCGCGCACCCGGTGCGCCACCGCGAGCGGGCCGTCGGTGTCGCTGTCCGGGATGCAGTGGAACACCGAGTTGAACAGCGCGCACACCGGCTGCGAGAAGTCGATCAGGCGCTTGGTCTCGGGGTGGTCGAAGATCTCGTCGGTGGCCCGCATGTCGGCGTGGATCACCGCGGTCCGCTCGTCCTGCTCCAGCAGCGCCCGCCCGTGGACCAGCACCATCGGGTCGTTGTCCACGTACACCACGCGGCTGTCCGGGTCGATCCGCTGGGCGACCTGGTGCACGTTCTCCTGGGTGGGCAGACCGGAGCCGTGGTCGAGGAACTGGCGGATTCCGTACTCCTCCGCGAGGGTGCGCACCACCCGGTTCAGGAACCGCCGGTTGTTCAGCGCGAGCCGGCGGGTGCTGGGCACGACCTTGTCGAGCTCCTCGACCGCCGCGCGGTCGGCCGCGTAGTTGTCCTTGCCGCCCAAGTAGTAGTCGTACATGCGGGCTGCCGTCGGCACGGTCGCGTCGATCTCGGTGGACAGCTGCTTACCGGTGTGCATCGTTCCCCCTGCGGAGTACCGCGCCAACTGGACTGGCTGGACAGGAAATACATCCTAGGGAGGCGCGAGCGGGGCCTGCCAGCCCGTCGGCGAACAAGCCACGAACGAATCATGCGACGCTCACCGACCGTGCCCGTGCGTCGCGAAATCTTCACCGACAGTGAAGAATCGCTCTTCGAGCGCCGGGTAGTCGCCGTGCGCAGCCATCGGCGCACGAGAGGGCGCACCATGAAGGACTCGCCGGACGACCGCATCGCCGACCCCTGGGGAGCGCGCACCCCCTACGCCCCGGCACCCCCTGGCCGGTGCGTACCGATTCGCACCTCGCGGACGGGGTCACCGAGGACGACGTGGAGCGGTGGGTGCGGTCCGCCTCGATCCTGCACTCCAACGGCGACGCCATGGACATCGCGGTGCGCGAGGGCCGGATCGCCGGCGTCCGGGGACGGGCCGGGGACCGGGTCAACCGCGGCCGGCTCGGCCCCAAGGACCTCTACGGCTGGCAGGCCAACCACTCCGCCGACCGGCTCACCCGGCCGCTGGTCCGCGAGAACGGCCGCCTGGTGGAGACCGACTGACACACGGCGATGGACCGGGTCGCGGCCCGCTCCACGCGGCTGCTGGACGAACGGGGGCCGGGCTCCATCGCCTTCTACACCAGCGGACAGCTCTTCCTGGAGGAGTACTACACGCTCTCCGTCCAGGCCCACGCCGGCATCGGCACCAACCACCTGGACGGCAACACCCGGCTGTGCACCGCGACCGCCGCCGAGGCGCTGAAGGAGACCTTCGGCAGCGACGGCCAGCCCGGCTCCTACGAGGACATCGACCACGCCGACACCATCGCGCTGTTCGGGCACAACATGGCCGAGACCCAGACGGTGCTGTGGATGCGGGTCCTGGACCGCCTTGAGGGCTCCGACCCGCCCCGGCTGATCTGCGTCGACCCCCGGCGCCCTCGACGTCGCCCGCTGGTCCCGGGAGCACACGGAGCGGCTCGCCGACGCCGGCCGCGAACGCGGCCTCGACCTGCCGGGACCCCGCGACGACGCCGCGTCCGCCGCGTTCACCGCGCTGCGCGAGCGGGCCGCGGCGGCCCTCGGCCGTCGCTCCAAAACGGGCCTGCTCCTGCTGAACGACCTGCGGCACCTGCACCTGGCCGCCGCCGGCAACTCCCTGTACTGGGAGATGCTCGCCCATGCGGCGAAGGCCGTCCGGGACGAGCGGCTGCTGGCCCTGGCCTCCTCCTGCCACCCGCAGACCCTGCGCCAGACACGCTGGACCAACACCATGATCAAGGTGCTCTCGCCGCAGCTCCTCACCGCCGAATAGGCGTCGCACGGTCTCCTGCGCGGACGGTCGTACGCGGCTATTGTCGGGATCGTTCCGGCCGGTGTGCCGTGCCGGCCGGGCAGGGCCGATCGAGCCGCTTCCAGGGAGAGCGTCATGCACACCTCGGACGACTACTACGACCTCGGCACCTACAGCCGGCCCGTGACCACCGACTCCGCGGAGGCCCAGAAGTGGTTCGACCGCGGCCTGCTGTGGACCTACGCGTTCAACCACGAGGAGGCCGTCGCCTGCTTCGAGAAGGCTGCCGCCGCCGACCCGGACTGCGCCATGGCGCACTGGGGCATCGCCTACGCCCTCGGCCCCAACTACAACAAGCCCTGGGAGGCATTCGACAGCGAGGAGCTCGTCACCACCGTGGAGCGCACCCACGCCGCGGTCGAGCGGGCGCACGAGAAGGCCGGCCGCGCCACCCCCGTCGAGCAGGCCCTCATCGACGCCCTGCGCGCCCGCTACCCCCAGGCCGAGACCCCCGCCGACTGCTCGGTGTGGAACGAGCCGTACGCGGACCGCATGCGCGCCGTGTACGAGAGCGCACCCGACGACCCGGATGTGGCCACGCTGGCCGCCGACGCGGCGATGAACCTCACCCCCTGGCAGCTGTGGGACCTGCCGACCGGCCGCCCCGCCGAGGGCGCCCGCACGCTGGAGGCCAAGCGGATCCTGGACCACGCCCTGGCCACCGAGGCGGGCACGCACCACCCCGGCGTCCTGCACATGTACATCCACCTGATGGAGATGTCGCCCACGCCGGAGGCGGCCCTCACCGTCGCCGACCGGCTGCGCGGCGCCGTCCCCGACGCCGGGCACCTGCACCACATGCCGTCCCACCTGGAGGTGCTGTGCGGCGACTACCGGCGCGTGATCTGGGACAACGACCGCGCCATCGCCGCCGACGAGAAGTACCTCGAGCGCGCCGGCGCCATGAACTTCTACACCCTCTACCGGGCGCACAACATCCACTTCAGGATCTACGGTGCCATGTTCCTCGGCGCCTCGCAGGTCGCCCTGGACGCCGCCGGGCAGCTGGAGGCGGCCGTCCCCGAGAAGCTGCTGCGAGTGCAGAGCCCGCCCATGGCGGACTGGCTCGAGGGCTTCCTCGCCATGCGCGTCCATGTGCTGATCCGCTTCGGACGCTGGGACGACATCCTGGCCCTGCCGTTCCCCGACGACCCCGAGCTGTACCGCACCACCACCGCGATGCTCCACTACGCCCGCGGCATCGCCCTGGGCGCCAAGGGAGAGGTCGGGCGGGCCGAGGCCGAACGGCAGGCGTTCCGCGCGGCCGTCGACCGGGTGCCGGAGTCACGGACCCTGTTCAACAACACCTGCCGGGACATCCTCGCCATCGCCGGCGCCATGCTGGACGGCGAACTCGAATACCGCAAAGGCGAGTTCGACGCGGCCTTCGCCTCACTGGAGCGGGCCATCGAACTCGACGACAACCTCCCCTACGACGAGCCCTGGGGCTGGATGCAGCCCACCCGGCACGCCTACGGCGCGCTGCTGCTGGAGCAGGGCCGGGTGGAGCAGGCCGAGGCGGTCTACCGTGCCGACCTCGGTCTCGACTCCACGCTGCCCCGCCCCCTGCAGCATCCGGGGAACGTCTGGGCCCTGCACGGCTTCCACGAGTGCCTGATGAGGAGGGGCAGGACCGCGGAGGCCGAGATCGTGGCCCAGCAGCTCACCCGGGCCGTCGCCCTCGCGGACGTTCCGGTCGACCGCTCCTGCTTCTGCCGGCTGGAGACCGGCCACGCCCACACCGGCCACGCGCACACCGGCCACGCGCGCCCCGGCCACTCTCACAGCGGTCAGTCTCACCACGCGGCGAGCGGGCGGGACGACGAGGAGTGCTGCCACTGAGCCGGAACGGGAGTACTGCCACCGGGGCCGGGCCGGGAACCAGCCCGGCCCCGGTGGCGTCTCGACTGGTCGACCGGTCCGGTGACGCCTCGGGGCTTACCGGGAGGCCTCCATGACCGCCTGGAACGACTTCATGCAGGGGAAACAGTGCCGGTCCGTCGCATGCCGCCGGCGGGAGTCCTCGTCGTCCCGCTCCACTCCGCACAGCGTGGTCGTCTTGTCCGTGGTCAGAACGTGCCACACCGGCTCTCCCGAAGTGTCTGCACCGCACCACATCTCGTGCATTTCCAGCTCCCTCCGGGTAGGCATGGAGGCCGCTTCCATCTGAGCACGGCCCCCCGGGCGGCGGCCTGCCGGGACAGCCAAGCGGGTGACGTGGTCCGAGGGGTGGCATATCCGGGGCCCGAGCCGGATGCTGGATACGTGAGGACGAAGGCCCCGATCGTGGTGCACCCGCCGCTCGGCACGGGCGGCCGGCGCGTGACGATCCGCGGGGAGATCGTCGGGCTCGCGAACTCCGACCGCGACGTCGTGGAGTTCCTGCGGCGCGCCGGGCTTCCGGAGGGGGAGCGGCTGCTCGACGACCCGGCCTGGGTGAAGTGGGTCGGCGGCCGTGCGCACGTGTACGACGCGGCCTGATCGCACGTCGCACTGACGGTCACCGTCGGCGCCGACTCCGACGGTGACCGCGCAACCTCGTATACCCCGGCTCTCCTGCCGCATGCGGGTCTCTTCACACCGTCCTGCGACCCCCTCCACCAGGCCTGACTCCCTGCTCGGGGCCGGCTCGCGGCCGGGCACGCGCTGCGGCCGGCGGGCATCGCACAGCCGGGTCGACGCGGCTGGTGCACGAGACCGGTGATATTGCCGATCCCCTGCGACCCCTTCCTCTCCGACAGTGGCCTCGCCAGCCCATCGGCGGCGCCCCCGGCCGGTGCACGGACGCGTCCCGCGTGCCGCGCACGCATCCCATCCCCGTGCCCGGCCGGCGGGCGGTCCGCCGTGACAGAGAGGATCCGTGCCGCTCCGACTCCGCCGCCCACCTCCGCGATCACCTCGACGGCATGCGGGCGGTGTTGTTGGGCCGGTTCGATCTCGCTGGCGCTTCGCTGGGACGTGTGGTCGAGCGAGGGCGGCCCGCCGACGAGCCGGAGCGGCTGCTGCGGTCGGCCGCCGCCGCGTTGATGCTGGGGAACGTCACCGAGGCCCGTCGGGCCGGGGCGCGTGCGCTGGCGGCGGTGCGCACGCTCGGGGCCGGGGCGCTCGCACCGCGGGCGCTCGAGTATCTGGCGTACGCCGAACTCCGTTCCGGACGGCACCAGTTGGCCCGGACCCATGCCGAGGAGGGGCTGCGCAGCGCGCGCCGGGCCGGCTTCGCCGCCAGCGCCCTGCGCCTGCCCGGCGCCGTGCGCGAACAGCGCGCACACCTGGCGAGGGCCCGGGAGATCGCCGAACTCACCGGCCTCGCAGAGCACTTCGACAGCCCCGTCCACCTGCTGCCGTGCGGCGACCGCAAACGCGTGGAACTCGCCCGCGCCCTCTGCCTGGAGCCCCGAGTGCTGCTGCTCGACGAACCGGTCGCCGGGATGAACGCCGCCGAACGCGCCCGCACCGCCGATGTCATCGGCACCCTGCGTGCCGAACTCGGCCTGACCGTCCTCCTGGTGGAGCACGACATGGGCCTGGTGATGCGGCTCGCCGACGAGGTCACCGTCCTCGACTTCGGCCGCACCATCGCCCACGGCACACCCGACGAGGTCCGCCGCGACCCGCGGGTGCTCCGCGCCTGCCTCGGCACCGGAACAGAAGAGGAGGACGCGGCATGACCGGCTTCCGGGACAACGTCCTCAACGGCCTCGCGCTGGGCGCGGTCTACGCACTGGTCGCCCTCGGCTTCGTGGTCATGTTCAAGGCCTCCGGCGTCCTCAACTTCGCCCACGGCTCCATCCTGCTGCTCGGCGGCTATCTCATCGCCGTCCTCCACGACGACCTGGGCTTCGCCGGTGCGCTCGCCCTCGCCGTTCTGACCACCGCCGCGCTCGCCGGCGCCCTCGACCGGTTCCTGCTGCAACGCGCGGGACAGGACGAGCAGTCCGCCCACATCCAGACCATCGCCACCATCGGCATCGACATCCTGATCTTCACCGACCTCGCCCGCCGCATCGGCGGCGACCTGCTGAGCCTGGGCGACCCGTGGGGCGACTCGGTCACCGAACTCGGCCCGGTCACCGTCGCCGACAGCCGGCTCGCCGCGATCGCGGTGTCCACCGTGGTCATCGCCGCCGTGTTCGCCCTGTTCCGGTTCACGCCTTGGGGACTGTCCCTGCGGGCGGCGGCCGAGGACCTGGAGGCCGCGGCGCTGATGGGCGTCCGGCTGCGCCGGGTCCGCGCCCTGGCCTGGTGCCTGGCCGGCGGGCTCGCCACGCTCGCCCTGGTGTTCCTCGGCCACCATGTGCTGCTCACCTGGGACTCGGTCACCGGCGGCTTCAACGGCCGCTCGGTGCCGCCGCTCACCCTCGGCGGGTTCACCTTCGCCGCGTCGGACCCGGAACTCGTCGTGCTCGGCGTGCCGTTCGGCGCCGAGGAACGCCTCTGGTACCTGGGTCTGGCGCTGTTCGCGTCCGCCGGGGGACTGCTGCGCGGGCGTCCGGGACGCGCGCTGGCCGCCCTGCGGGACAGCGAGACCGCGGCGGCGGTGCTGGGCGTGGACGTCGCTCGCCACCGCTCGGCGGCCTTCGTGGTGTCCTCCATGTACGCGGGCCTGGCTGGAGTGCTCCTGGCGCTCGCCTTCCGCCGGGTGGTGCCCGACTACTTCTCGCTCGCCCTGTCCATCGACTACCTCGCCATGATCGTCATCGGTGGGCTCGGCTCGGTCGCCGGAGCCACCGCGGGCGCCGTGTTCGTCACCGCGCTCCCGCTGCTGATGACCCGTTACGCCGACCAGCTGCCGCTGGTGACCGCCCCCGGCTCCGCCGAGGGCTCCGTCGGCCCCACCGAGGCCGCCCGCTACCTGTACGGCGCCGCGATCGTCCTCGTCCTGCTGTACGCGCCCGACGGTCTGCACGGACTGGCCCACCGCATCCGCGCCCGCCTGGGGCGCAACCGGCCTCCGTCCGCCGGCCGGAGCCCCGTGGCCTCCGTCGCCGCAGCTTCATCGTCTTTTCCCTCCCAACCGGCCGCAGCCGCCGCACGATCCAAGGAGCACACCCCGTGAACACCACGACCCACAGGCCCCGCAACCGGCGCCGCACCTCCGGTACCGTCCTCGCCGGCGCCCTCGCCCTGCTGCTCGCGGTCTCCGGATGCAGCTCCAAGGCGGACGGCGGCGACAAGGGCGGCGACGCCGCCGACGGCGTCCGCACCGGGCCCGGCGTCAGCGCAGACGCGATCAGACTGGGCTCCCTCACCGACCTCACCGGCCCCTACGCCACCCTCGGCAAGTCCATCGTGCAGGCCCAGCAGATGTGGGCCGACGAGGTCAACGCCAAGGGCGGCATCTGCGGCCGGAAGATCGAGATCGTCGTCAAGGACCACGGCTACGACGTGCAGAAGGCGGTCACCGCCTACGCCGACATCTCCGCGGACATCGTCGCCATGCCGCAGGTCATCGGCTCCCCGGTGGTCGCGCGCTGCTCGACGACATCGAGCGCGACAAGGTGCTCACCTTCCCGCAGGCCTGGGCCGCCTCCCTGCTCGGCAAGGACGCCGTGCAGGTGATCGGCACCACCTACGACATCGACATGATCGCCGCCGTCGACTTCCTCACCCGCACCAAGGGGCTGAAGAAGGGCGACAAGATCGGGCACGTGTACTTCGAGGGCGACTACGGCGCCAACGCCCTGGAGGGCTCCACCTGGGCGGCGAAGAAGGCCGGTCTGACGGTGGTGGGCCAGAAGATCCAGGCCACCGACACCGATCTGTCCGCGCAGGTCTCCGCGCTGCGCAAGGAAGGAGTGAAGGCCGTCCTGATCAGCGCCGGACCCGCCCAGACGGCCTCCCTGGTCGGCGTCGCCGCCTCCCGCGGCCTGCGGGTCCCCGTCGTCAGCAGCGCCCCCGGCTTCGCACCCCAGCTGATGAAGACCCCCGCCGCGCCGGCGCTGGCGAAACTGCTGCACATCGTGAGCGCCGCGCCCGCGGTCAGCTCCGATCTGCCCGGGGTGCAGCGGATGGTGAAGGCGTATCAGAAGAAGTTCCCGGACTCGCCGGTCGACTCCGGCGTGCTCTCCGGCTACAACGCCGCGCAGCTGATGGGCGCCGACCTGAAGAAGGCGTGCGAGCAGGGCGGACTGAGCCGCGAGGACGTGGTGAGGGCGCACCGGTCGCAGAAGAACGCGGACACCGGACTCGGCACCCCGCAGGACTTCTCGGACGTCGACCGCCCGGCGAGCATCAAGACATACGTCCTCAAGCCCGACGCCAAGGCGGTGGGCGCCGTGGTGAACGCGGAGGACGCGCACACCGCACCGGGCGTGAAGGAGTACCTGTCCGCCCGCTGATCCGCTGATCCGCTGATCCGCTGACCCGTGGGCGCGACCGGGGTGTCGCCTCGCGCGGCGCCCCGGTGCGCGGCCGTCGACGGGTGTGCCGGCTGTGCCGTGTCAGGGCACCACTTCGGGATCGCGGTCGGACGCCGGCCAGACGTAGGGCAGGTCGTCCGGCACGTCCGGGAAGTGCTCGGCGTAGGTGTCCGGGTCCTTGCGGAGCAGGGCCGAGCGGTGGCTGCCGTGGAAGGACGGGTCCCCCAGCCACGGCGGCAGCTCACCGGCCCGCGCCAGCTCCCGCTGGTCACGCACCCGGATGCCGGGCCGGGCGGCGGCCAGGTCGGCGACCAGCGTGGCCGCGCAGCTGTCCTGGTGCCCCTGCTCGCGCCAGATGCGGCAGACCTCCAGCCCGTAGCGCACCAGGGCCTCCTCGTACCCGGTCCACATGCGCACCGCCGGATGGCGGCGCCAGCCGTAGCCGGGCACGATCAGGCCGCGCAGCACCTGGATCGCCTCGACACGCTGCTTGCCGAGCCGGCGCCGGTCGAGGACCAGCGCCGACTCGGCGAAACCGGGATACGGAAGGAACGTCTGCATGGGACGATCCGTGTTCCCCGTGCGCCCGGGCGCACACGCGCCCGGCTCGGCGCGCCGCACCCACCGCGCGGGTCGGGCCACGGCACATCCCGCGCAGGTCAGCCCAGGGTGCCCAGGCGCGCCTCGCGCCACAGGTCGACGCCGCCGTCGGTGGCGTACTTGTCGATCTCGGCCAGCTCCTCGGCGGTGAAGTCGAGGTTCTCCAGCGCGGCCACGTTCTGCTCCAGCTGCTCGGTGCGCGAGGCGCCGATGACCAGCGAGGTGACCCGCGGGTCCCGCAGCGCCCAGGCCAGCGCCATCTGCGCCAGGCTCTGCCCGCGCCGGGCCGCGATGTCGTTCAGGGCGCGCAGCCGCTGCCGCATGTCGTCCGTGAGCCAGGCCGGGTCGAGCGACTTGCCCTGCGCCGCCCGCGAGTCCTGCGGGATGCCGTCCAGGTAGCGGCTGGTCAGCAGGCCCTGGGCGAGCGCGGTGAAGCCGATGACGCCGAAGCCCTCCTCCTGGGCCACGTCCAGCAGGCCCTCGGTCTCGATCCAGCGGTTCAGCATGTTGTACGACGGCTGGTGGATCAGCAGCGGTGTGCCGAGGTCGCGCAGGATCGCCGCGGCCTCACGGGTGCGCTCGGCGTCGTAGGAGGAGATGCCCACGTACAGCGCCTTACCCTGGCGAACGGCCGTGTCCAGCGCGCCCATGGTCTCCTCCAGGGGCGTGGTGGCGTCCAGGCGGTGCGAGTAGAAGATGTCGACGTACTCCAGGCCCATCCGCTTCAGGGACTGGTCCAGCGAGGCGAGCAGATACTTGCGGGAGCCGCCGCCCTGGCCGTAGGGGCCGGGCCACATGTCCCAGCCCGCCTTGGTGGAGATCACCAGCTCGTCGCGGTAGGGGGCCAGGTCCTGCTTCATCAGCCGGCCGAAGTTGATCTCCGCGGCGCCGTAGGGCGGGCCGTAGTTGTTGGCCAGGTCGTGGTGGGTGATGCCGAGGTCGAAGGCACGCAGGGCGATCTCGCGCTGCGTCTCGAACGGCCGGTCGTCGCCGAAGTTGTGCCAGTAGCCGAGGGACAGCAGGGGCAGGTCGAGTCCCGAGCGTCCGGTCCGGCGGTAGCGCATGGGGCCGTCGTAGCGCTCGGGGTTGGCGACGTGGTTCATCGTGTTCGGTCTCCGTGGTGCGGTTCGGGGTGTCCCGTGGGATCCTGTGTGACCCTTGCCCCACAGTGCCCCCACATGATCAGGAAGTCCAACCGATCCTTCCCATGAGATTCAGCAGAACCGCTTCTGAATCAGTGCCGCCTCCGCATCGCTGCGGACCGGAATGACGGATTGCCGGTCCCTCCGTAAGGGCAGGGACGCAGCGAGTGGCATGAGCACGACTGCCCTTCCCCCACAAGGAGGTCGACCATGCGGATCCGTACGCTGACCTGCGGCCTAGCCGCGACGGCGATGATGTCCCTGCCCCTGATGGGCGGCCAGGCCGTGGCCGCCGAGCCCGGGACGGCGCCCCAGGCCGCCCCCGCCGCCCGGGTGCTCACCTACGACGCGAGCGGCGCCGCGGAGTTCCGCTCCGCGGTGGACCGGGGCGCCGCCGCCTGGAACGAGAGCGTCGACTCGGTCGAACTGCGCCCGGCAGCCTCCGGGCAGCGCGCGAACATACGCGTCCTCGCCGACAGCGGCTGGCCGCGCGCCGTCCCCGGTTCCCTGGGCAACGGCACGGTCTACATCGGCCGCCAGGCCGTGGACCAGGGCTACCACACGGTCCGCATCTCGGCCCACGAGCTCGGCCACATCCTGGGCCTGTCCGACCGCAAGCCCGGCCCCTGCTCCAGCCTGATGTCCGGCTCCAGCCCGGGCCCCGGCTGCACCAACGTGCATCCGGACGCCTCGGAGCGCGCCAGGGTCGAGGACAACTTCACCGGCGCCGCCCGCACGGCCCCGGCGGCCGGCGCGCTCGCCGGCGCGGCCCTGGACTGACCGGGGCCCGGGACTGACCACGGTCCGGGACTGTCCGCGGTCCGGGACCGGCCGAGGCCCGCGCCGACGGGGCGGCTCGCGCACGGCAGGGCCGCCCCGGCGGTCGAAAGCCCCGTCCCGCAGCAACACGGTCTGTCCGCTGAGCGTCAGCGGGTGCTGTCACCCTCGACCTCTTCGTAGGTGGGGGAGGGAACCGCCGGTGCCATATCCGGGAAAGAGACCACCGGTTCTGCGACATTCCATCCTCGTGGTGCATGTGTCCGAAACCCATCAAGACAAGGGTGACTCCTGACTGCCAGGATTCTCGTGTTCAGGCGTGCCTAGACGTGATCCCGGAATCGAAGGGGTGACATATGATCGGTTGGCGCCAGAGAGTCGCGGTAGCCGCGTCGGCTCTTGCACTTACTGTCGGAGCCGCGGGAACCGCTTCGGCGGGGACGGAATCCGCGCAGGGCTGGAATGGCAAATGCCACACACTCAGCCGTACCACCAAATCCTTCACCGGCTGGTGTGATGGCACGGGGCCGCAGAGGTACGCCACCAAGGTGTACTGCACCAAGGGCTGGTACACCGCCACGTACTCGAGGTGGTATGGGGACCGCAGGGGCGTGTATGCCGCTTGTCCGAGCGGGCAGACACGTATAGATGACGGTTTCGTCCACAACGCCTAGCCTCATCTTTCGTGACGGTCCGTCGGTTTTTCGGCGGGCCGTTTCGGTTGTCGGGGTCGGTGGTGGGAAGGCCGTAACCGGCGTGCTCCAGGGGTTTGGAAAGCCGGTGCCCATTGACCACCGATTGATGAGCGAGATCGGTAAGTGGTGGCGCGCGACCAAATCGACGCCGGATCATGCCGATAAAGCGGTGCCAGAAAGTCGATGTGCTCGAAAAATTGAAGAGCATCCTTTTCCGTACGACCGGGCCCGGTGCAGCCGCCCAGGATTACGGCGCCGCCGGAAGCGGGCCCCGCCCTGTCGTTGCGGCGAGGCCCGCTCGGGGCCGGATGTGTCCGGTGGGTGCGATCAGGCGGTGTGCAGGGTCAGCCCATAGCGTCCGAGGATCTCGTTGACCGGCTGGAACCAGGTCTCGCCGCCGCCGGAGCAGTTGCCCCAGCCGCCCGAGGTGACGCCCTGGGCCTGGTCACCGCTGATGAACGAGCCGCCCGAGTCGCCCGGTTCGGCGCACACGCTCGTCTTGGTCATCTGATGCACCGCGCCCTGGCTGTAGTTCACCGTCTCGTTCTTGGCCAGCACGGTGCCGCAGTGCCAGTGGGTGGTCGAACCCGAGCGGCAGATCGAGGCGCCGACCGGTGCCTCGGCCGAGCCGCGCACCAGCTGGTCCGGGACGGTGCCCCAGCCGAGCACCACCGGGACCGTCCACCAGCCGCTGCCCGCATTGACCCAGGCGTAGTCGTTGCCCGGGAAGGACGAGCCCTGGAAGGTGCCGATGTGCGAGCCGTCCCAGCCGCGCACCGCGGCCCCGGCGCCGCCGCAGTGCCCGGCGGTGACGAAGCCGCCGTGCACCGAGAAGCCGATGGAGCAGCGGACGTTGCCGGTGTAGTACGGGTCGCCGCCCACGGTGCCCGCCGCGAAGGTCCGGGCGGCGGCCGGCACGGTGCGCACGGTGACCGGTCCGGCCTCGCGCGCCTCGGCGAGGAACCTGCGGACATCGTTGTCGGACCGCTCGCCCTTCACGACGTTCACGACCACCGCGTTGGCGGCCGGGTCGACGGACCAGCTGCTCACGCCCGCGGGGGCGTCGAGCCGGTCGATACGGGCCCGGGCGGCGTCCAGCGCACGCGCGCTGTGCTCCACAGTGCGTACGGCGACGCCGGAGGAGCGCAGTCTGCGTACCGTCGCCTCGTCGGCGTCCTCGGTGACGGCGACGGCCAGTTTCCCGGTCCGGGCGTCGAACCAGTCGCCGCCGTAGGCGGACCCGGCCGTCTTGCGGGCCTTCGGGGCGAGTTCGGTGGCCCGGCGCTCGGCGGCCAGGCGCTCCTCGGCCTCGGTGCTGGTCAGGCCGAGGCCGCGTTGCATCGCCTCGACGAGGCCGGCGGAGGCTACGGGGGAGGGGTCCGGGGAGCCTGCCGCGTCCTGCGCGGAGGCGGGCAGGGTGCCCGCCGCGGTCCAGCTGCCCAGCAGCAGGAGGGCCGCCACGCAGGCATGCGTGAGTCTGGTGCGTCTCATGGAAGAAGCCCTTCGTCGTTCCAACGAGGTGGGGGTGGAACAACCGAGGTCTGAGAGCGCTCTCAACTCGAGTGGGGCAGAGCGTAGCGGCTCTGCGTCGTCAGGTCCATGCCAATGAAGGGCTCAATGTCCCGGAGGGACAAGGCGGTTGTTCTCGCGCACGGCTGCGGATCCGCTCATCTCGCCCGCGCGGCAAGCCTTTTCGCCTCCCGGGCGGCCTTCTTCGCCTCCCGCTCGGCGCGGTCCAGGGCACCGGCGGCCGCACGTGCCTGCTGCTCCGCCGCACGCTGCTCGTGCTCGGCCCGCTCCAGCTCCGCACGCGCCGCGCCGAGTTGCTCCTCGAGGTCGGCCACTCGCCGCTCGGCCTCACCGCACCGCTCCCGCGCCTGCTCCGCGGCCGTCTCGGCCGCCTCCCGCTCGCCCCGCCGCTCCCGTACGCGCTCCTCGGCGGCCTCGGCCGCCGCACGGGCCTGTTCCTGGCGCTGTCTGCGCCGCTCGGCCAGCTCGTCCTTCTTCGGTGCCGGGGGAGTGGTTGTCTTCGACGGGGCGGGCGGGCGCCGCTCCGAGCGCTTCGAGGCGGCCGCGCCCGTGCCGCCCCCGGCGACGGCGAACTCGGCGGGCGGGGTGAGCGCGCTCTCCAGCCGGCCCTCGGCCCAGCGGTCCGCGGCCTCCGGGTCGGCCAGTACGGCACGCAGCGTCTCCTCCACGTCCCGCTGTACGGAGTCCGACAGCGGGTGCCCTGCGTCCCGGGCCAGCTGCGCCGCCTGCCGGGACAGCTCGGCGACGATACGCCGCCGCTGCGCCGACAACTCCTTCAGCCCAGCGGGGTCCAGGGTGGTGAAGGCCTCGCGCAGGGCCCGCCCGAGCTCCAGGAACTGCTCCGCCTCCTCGGGCCGGGAGCGGCGCAGCAGGTTCGCCGCCCAGGCGGCGAGGGTGGGCCGGCGCGCCGCCCGGATGCGCCGGGCGTCGTCGGCCCGTCCGGCCGATCTGGCCTCGGCGGCCCGCTCCTCCCGCCGGGGCACGAAGCCGGACGGAGGCAGCGCGTAGAGCTCGTCGAGCACTGCCTCGACGTCGTCCTCCGCCTCGCCCTTCGCGCCCTGCCGCTCGCCTTTGCGCCGCATGATCCCCAGACTCCACCGGGCGGGGCGCAGCCGCACGCCGGGCGGGGGAGCAGGCATGCCACGCCGACGCACGCGAAGGGCCATGAGACACGGACGCACGCGAAGGGCCATGAGACGCGGACGCACGCGACGGGGCATGACCTGCGGACATCCGCGACGGGCGTGGGCCCGGGAGCGGCACCGGCGTCCGCCCTGCAACCGCTCTCCCGCCACCTCGGCCTCATCGGGCTCCGCTCCCTCCCGGCCCGACATGAGGCCCCGGAGGGCCATCGGCCAGGGCCCCCGCCTACGACCGCGACCACGGCAGGCACTCGCCCGGCTCGATCCTGCTGCTGCACCTGCTCCGGGCGGCCGCCGCGGACGGGGTCCGCATGGTCGACCTGGGCAGCGGACCGGCCCGCTACAAGGACACGCTCAAGACCCGTGAGCTGTGCGTGTACGAGGGCGCGGTGATCCGCCCGGGGCCGGCCGGTGCCGTCTGCCGGCTGGGACGGGAACCGGCGCGGGCGGCCGGCCGTGCGGTGCGCAACCACCCCCGGCTCGCCCGCCTGGCCCGGCGGACGCTGGAGCAGGCCGGCCGGCTGCGAACGGGCTGATCACTTCGGAGCAGGCGGGCGGGCGGCCCGTACGCCCAGCCCAGTACGCGGGGTTACTCCCGCCGCCGGACGCCGGCTGCGCGCCCGCCCGGCACGGTGGTGGACATGAAGCCACTGACCGAACCGAAGCAGTCCCCGCCGGCGCGGACGCCCGCCAGGCCGGGGCTCGGCCGCCGGGCGCGCCGGACCTTCCTCGTGGTGCACGTCGTCGCCGCGGCGGGCTGGCTCGGGCTCACGCTCGGCCTGCTCGCCCTCGGCATCACCGCGGCCACCACCCGCGGCCCGGCCATGACCGAGGCGGCGCTGAGGGCGATGAAGCTGTTCGCCGACTGGCTGCTGCTGCCGCTGGCCCTGCTGACCCTGATCAGCGGTCTGGTGCTGGCGCTCGGCACGTCATGGGGCCTGGCCCGGCACCGCTGGGTCTACACCAAGTTCTGGCTGACGCTGGGCACCACCACCGCGACGGCCTTCGCGCTGCGGCCGGGGGTGAACACCGCGGTGGCGGCGGTCGCCGCCGGGCAACCGCTGCCGGACGCCGGTGACGTCCTGTTCGGGCCGGTCGTCTCGCTGTCCGCGTATGTGTTCATGACGGTGATCTCCGTCCTGAAGCCCTGGGGGCTGACCCGCCGCGGCCGCCGCCTGCGCGCCGCCGCGGCCCGCCGGCCGAGGCAGGCATCCCCGGCCGCGGCGTCCTGAGCACGTGGCGTCCGGAATGCTCAGCGCTCCGGCCAGGGCGCATCCCCGCCCTGGCCGGCGATCATACTCCCCGCGGAGTACGGGAGTTGATCACAGCGTCCGCTGCAGGCGCTCCGCCGCCAGCTTCACGAAGCGGCCCGGGTCCTTGGGCCGGCCGCCCTCGGCCACCACGGCCAGGGCGTGCAGCAGCTCGGTGGTCTCGGCCAGCTCCGCCTTGTCCTCGCGCTCCTTGTAGGCGCGGTTGAGGCCCTTCACCAGCTCGTGGTCCGGGTTGAGTTCCAGGATGCGCTTGGTGTGCGGCACCTCCTGGCCCATGGCCCGGTACATGCTCTCCAGCGCCGGGGTGAGGTCGTTGGCGTCGGCGACCAGGCAGGCCGGGGACACCGTCAGACGCGACGACAGCCGCACCTCCTTGATGTCCTCGTCCAGCTGCTCCCGCATCCAGCCGAGCAGGCCCTCGTACTCCTCGGCCCGCTTCTCCCGCTCGCTGTCCTTCTTCTCGTCGTCCTCGGACCCGAGGTCGATCTCGCCCTTGGCGATGGAGCGCAGCCGCTTGCCCTCGAACTCGCCCACCGCGTCGACCCAGACCTCGTCCACCGGGTCGGTGAGCAGCAGCACCTCGATGCCGCGCTCGCGGAACGCCTCCATGTGCGGGGAGTTGTCGATGGTCTGCCGGGACTCGCCGGTGACGTAGTAGATGTCCTTCTGGTCGTCCGGCATCCGCTCCACGTACTGCTTGAGGGTGACCGTCTCGTCCCCGGACTTCGTGGTGGCGAACGAGCAGACGGCGAGCAGCGCGTCGCGGTTGTCCGGGTCGACGACCAGGCCCTCCTTGAGGACCGCGCCGAACTCCCGCCAGAACGTGGCGTACTTCTCGGCGTCCTTCGCCATCATGCTCTTGACCGAGGAGAGCACCTTCTTGGTCAGCCGGCGCTGCATCATCCGGATGTGCCGGTCCTGCTGCAGGATCTCGCGGGAGACGTTCAGCGAGAGGTCCTGGGCGTCCACCACGCCCTTGACGAAGCGCAGATACGGCGGCAGCAGCTCCTCGCAGTCGTCCATGATGAAGACGCGCTTCACATACAGCTGGACGCCGCGCTTGAAGTTCTGCGTGAACAGGTCGTGCGGGGCGTGCGAGGGGAGGAACAGCAGCGCCTGGTACTCGAAGGTGCCCTCGGCCTGCAGCTGGATGATCTCCAGCGGGTCGCGCCAGTCGTGGCTGATGTGCTTGTAGAGCTCGTGGTACTCCTCGTCGGACACCTCGTCGCGCGAGCGCGCCCACAGCGCCTTCATCGAGTTGAGCGTCTCGGGCTCCGCGTCCTTGTCACCGTCGCGCTTCTCGCCCACGAGCCGGATCGGCCAGGTGATGAAGTCGGAGTAGCGCTTGACGATCTCCTTCAGCTTCCACACCGAGGTGTAGTCGTGCAGCTGGTTGTCCGGGTCGGCCGGCTTGAGGTGCAGGATGACCGAGGTGCCCTGCGGGACGTCGTCGACCTTCTCCAGGGTGTACGTGCCCTCGCCGCGCGACTGCCAGCGGGTGCCCTGCTGCTCACCGGCCCGCCGGGTCACCAGCGTGACCTCGTCCGCCACCATGAAGGCGGAGTAGAAGCCGACACCGAACTGGCCGATCAGCCCCTCGGCGTTCGCCGAGTCCTTCGCCTCCTTCAGCTCCCGCAGGAACTCGGCGGTGCCCGAGTTGGCGATCGTGCCGATGAGCTCGCCGACCTCGTCGTAGGACATGCCGATGCCGTTGTCCCGCACGGTGAGGGTGCGGGCGTCCTTGTCGACCTCGAGCTCGATGTGCAGGTCGGAGACATCGGCGTCGAGCGAGTCGTCCCGCAGCTTGGCCAGCCGCAGCTTGTCGAGCGCGTCCGAGGCGTTGGAGATGAGCTCGCGGAGGAAGACGTCCTTGTTCGAGTAGACCGAGTGGATCATCAGCTGGAGCAGCTGACGGGCCTCTACCTGGAACTCAAACGTTTCGGTCGGCATGGTGCGCGCTTACCTCACAGGTCCATGGGGTGAAGTACGTCCTTTGACATAGGTATGAAACCATACCTATTGTGCCGGAGTGACCGACTCGACCAGTGCCCCGGGCCGGGAGCTCGACCGCACGGCCTCCGGCCTCGCTGCGTGCCTGCCCGCGCTGTCCCGGGCCCTGGACCGGCAGCTCGCCGCCGGTCACCCGCATCCCCGGCCGCCGGAGGGCCAGCTCGCCCTGCTGCGGTTCGTGGAGGGGTGCGAGGGCGCCACCGTGCGGGAGGCGGCCGAGGCGCTGCTGATGAAGCCCAGCAATGTCAGCGCGCTGGTCTCCCGGATGACCGAGTCGGGGCTGCTGGAGCGCCGGCAGGACCGCTCCGACCGGCGCGTCGCCCATCTGTATCCGACCGCCGCGGCCCGCCGCCGGCTGGCCGAGGTACGCGACTGGGAGACCGCCCGGATCAGGCAGGCCCTGATGTCCCTCAGCGACGGCGAGGTAGGTGCCCTCCGGTCCGCCGTGGGGCCGCTCACCGCCCTCACCCGCCAGCTGGACTCCTCGGCCCGCTGACCCCGGGGCACGGCGCCGGTGATCATGGCTGGAACAATCATGCCCTTGGCGGGGTTGACCCCGTTGAACGGTCGCCGACACGCACGCGGGGAGAGGACGAGATGACGAGGACCGAGGAGAAGGCGCTGCTGGCGGGCGGCTGCTTCTGGGGCATGCAGGAGCTGATCCGCTCGTTCCCGGGCGTGATCTCCACACGAGTGGGATACAGCGGCGGTGACGTCCCCAACGCCACCTACCGCAACCACGGCACCCACGCGGAGTCGATCGAGATCACCTACGATCCGTCCGTCACCGACTACCGCACGATTCTGGAGTACTTCTTCCAGATCCACGACCCGACCACGAAGAACCGGCAGGGCAACGACATCGGCCTGAGCTACCGCTCGGCGATCTTCTACTACAACGACGAGCAGAAGCGCATCGCCGAGGAGACCATCGCCGACGTCAACGCCTCGGGGCTGTGGCCCGGCGAGGTCGTGACCGAGGTGTCGCCCGCGGGCCCCTTCTGGGAGGCCGAGCCCGAGCACCAGGACTACCTCCAGCGCTACCCGGACGGCTACACCTGCCACTTCGTGCGGCCCGACTGGAAGCTGCCCAAGCGCAACCGGTCCTGACCGCACACCGCAGCCGCCGGCAACGGCCGACGCCCCGCGCCCGTACCGGACGCGGGGCGTTCTCGTGCTGTGGCGCGGCCGCAGGTCAGGCGAACTGGCCGACCCGGTAGTCGCCCGCCGGCTGCCGGTTGATCACATTCAGCCGGTTGTAGGTGTTGATGATCGCGATCAGCGACATCAGGGCGACGAGCTGGTCCTCGTCGTAGTGCTTGGCCGCGTTCTCCCACGCCTCGTCGGTCACGCCCCCGGAGGCGTCCGCCAGCCGGGTGCCCTGCTCGGTCAGCTCCAGGGCGGCACGCTCGGCCTCGGTGAAGACCGTGGCCTCCCGCCAGGCGGCGACCATGTTGAGGCGCAGGGCGCTCTCCCCGGCCGCGGCGGCCTCCTTGGTGTGCATGTCGAGGCAGAAGCCGCAGCCGTTGATCTGGCTGGCACGGATCTTCACCAGCTCCTGGGTGGCGGCCGGCAGTGTCGAGTCCGAGACCGCCTTGCCCGCGGAGTTGATGTGCCGCAGTACCTTCGCGCCGAGGGCGTTGGCGTAGAGATCGACTCGGGCATCCATGATGATCTCCTTGGTCAGCTGGTCGGTTACGCCCTACTGACGGGGCGGCGCCGGACGGTGTGACCGGCGGCGAATGTGATGTGCGTCTCACCCTTGGCGGGGTGGGCGGCCGGATACGGGGGACAATGTGTGGCCGGGAGCAGGGACGGGGAGCGGAGCGCCGGTGGGTGAGCGTCAGGAACGCGACTGGACGGACATGACACCGGGCGACTTCGACCGCGACGCGCCGCTGTGCCTGAACGTCGGCAGCGGCCCCGTCGTCGTCCCGGCCGAGCCCGACGAGTACGGCACCCCGGCCCTGTTCGGGCAGCAGCGCCCGGAGCGCCCCTCGCGCCCCCGCCGCCCCCAGGGTCCTTCCGCACCGGCCGTCCAGGAGCAGTTGTTCTGAGCGGGGTCGCCGGCGAGCACCCGGGGCGGGCGTCGCTTGACCTCAAGTGCGCTTGAGTTTCTACGTTCGAACCCGTCCGGCCCGAGAGGGCAGCCATCGAGGGGATCGCAGCCATGCAGTACTCGCACAGCGACGCGGAACTGATCAAGCAGCCGATCGGCTACTGGAGCTGGGCCGCCTACAAGGCGGTCGTCACCCGCACCCGCTCCGCCCTCGCCGGACTGGGCCTCACCCAGCCCCAGTGGTGGATCCTCGCGCAGACCGCCCGCACCGGCGGACGCACCCGTGACGAGCTGCTCGACCTGCTGTCCGGCTACCTGGACGCCGGTCGCGAGGGCATCGCCGCGGAGATCGACGCCTGCGTCGCCCGCGCTCTGCTCGACGAGGACGCCGAGGGGCGGCTGACCCGGACGGACGAGGGGCGGGCCCTGTACGAGAAGGCCGCCGCCCTGCAGGACGAGCTCTGGGCGGAGCGCCACGCGGGCATCTCCGACGAGGAGTACCTGACCACCATGAAGGTGCTCCAGCGGTTCATCCGCAACACGGGCGGCCGGGCCTGGCACCACTGACGGGACGCGGGGCGGCGGGTTCACCCCATCGCGGCACGCCCGGTGCGAGGGGTCCGGGGGCGTGAGAACTTGACGGCATCGTGCCCCCTTTCTGGGTACTCAGCCGTGGCCACTGCCCCCCAGCGGACCGTAGGAGTGTCATCCCATGAGCGAGGCCAACCCCTTGAAGCGGGCTGTCCGGAAGATCGCCGATGCCCTTCCGGGGGACGCCGCCCCCTCCGACGGCATCCCCGGCCGGCCCGCCCCCGAGGAGCCGTCCCTCGAGGAGCCGGTCGAGCCCTGCGGACCGCTGCCGCCCAAGCCCGACCAGACCGGCCCCGCCACCATGTCGCCGACCGGCCAGGCCACGGGGGCCGACCAGGCCGACGTCGCCCAGGCGGGCAGCTACCTGACCACCGCGCAGGGCGCCCGCCTGTACGACACCGACCACTCGCTCAAGGCCGGCCCGCGGGGCCCCGTCCTGCTCCAGGACCACCATCTGCGCGAGAAGGTCATGCACTTCGACCACGAGCGCATCCCGGAGCGCGTGGTCCACGCCCGGGGCGCCGCGGCGCACGGCGTCTTCAAGAGCTACGGCACCGCCGCCTCCGTCACCAAGGCGGCCTTCCTCGCCAAGGACGTCGAGACGCCGGTGTTCGTGCGCTTCTCCACCGTGCTGGGGTCGCGCGGCTCCGCCGACACCGTGCGCGACACCCGCGGCTTCGCCACCAAGTTCTACACCGAGCAGGGCGTCTTCGACCTGGTGGGCAACAACATCCCGGTCTTCTTCATCCAGGACGCCATCAAGTTCCCCGACGTCATCCACGCCGGCAAGCCGCACCCCGACTGGGAGATCCCGCAGGCCCAGAGCGCCCACGACACCTTCTGGGACTTCGTCTCCCTGCACACCGAGGCCACCCACCACACCCTGTGGAACATGTCCGACCGGGGCATCCCGCGCTCCTACCGGATGATGGAGGGCTTCGGCGTCCACACCTTCCGCCTGGTCGCCGCCGACGGCTCCACCCCGATCTGGGACAGCGCCGGGCTGGGCTCGACGTCGGCGAGCGGCACGGCCGGCTTGGGGGCGGGACCTGGCCGGTGGACGGCCGGGTCATCGGCATCGTCGCCGGACCTGACAGCGACCTCGGCGCGGTCCACGCGGTGCGTGACGCGGTGCTGGAGGCCGAGATGGTGCCCCTGGTCGTCGGCCCCACCGGCGGCATGCTCGGCTCCGGCAGCAACGCGCTGATGGCCCAGCGCAGTTACGTCACCGCACGGTCCGTCGAGTTCGACGCCGTACTGCTGGCCGGTCCGCCCGCCGTCGGCGACGACGCCTACGGAGCACGGGACGCCAAGGGAGTGCCGTCCGCCGCACTGCGCCCGGCGGGCGACCCGCGGGTCGCGCTGCTGCTGTCGGAGGCGTTCCGGCACGGCAAGGCGATCGGCGCCTGGGCGGGGGGCGAGGCAGCCCTCGCCGGGGCCGGTGTCCCCGCCGACGCACCCGGCGTGGTCGTCGCCGGCTCCGGCCCGGCCGCCCTGGAGCAGGTGCGCGAACTCCTCGCCGGCCACCGCGTCTGGGAGCGCTTCGACAGCCGGGTCTGATCCGCGCGGCCCGCGGACCGACCGCACCTGACGAACGGGGAGGGGCCCGGCCGAACGGCCGGGCCCCTTCGGTGTTCCGTGGCTGAGACCGCGTCAGCCGAAGGCTTTGACGGCCTGGTAGTACGTCCATGCCGTGCTGTCGCAGGCGGTCCTGGTCCCGCCGCTGTAGTTGGCGCAGACCCGTTTGAGATCTTCGTAGAAGGCGCTGTCGAGCCGTGCCTTGTTGGCGCTGAACGTGCCGGCGGCCTTGTAGTTGCGGTAGCCGAAGTCGTGGCGGGCGCAGGACATCTGGAAGGGGAAGCCGAACGGATTGTCCGGCGAGGACGAGCAGTAGTCGGTGCTCCAGTCGAACTGGTAGGCGGCCCAGGCGGACTGGTTGGCCCGGGCGGCGGCCCACTGGTTGTAGCTGGACGCGCTCGTCTGGGTCCAGCTCGCCAGCACGGCCGGTTTGTCGGCGGGTACGGCGTCGGCGGTTCCGGCCGTGGCGATGACGGCGGCGAAGGCCAGGGCCGGGGCGGTGAGTGCGGTGGCAAGTCTTCGGTGCATCCCACACCTCCATGAGACTGCGGTCCGCCCACCGGACCGCAGGTTCATGACAATGAATGCCCGGACTATTCATGCTTTCAACCACATGTGGGCCAATGAGCTGTCAACTCACCGGCAGGAGAGGAAAATTCACCGTGGCGGGCCAAGCCGGCGAACCGATATGCTCACCGCGATGACGACTCACTCCGCTGACAGATTGGGGGTCCCGTCCGCCCAAGGTGAGTGCTGATGGCCACTCACACCGCGAACGAGGAACCCCGCACCGAGGAATCCCGCATCCTCCTCTGGCGGCGCGTGGGCAGGTACGCCGTGCCGGCCTCCATGATCGAGACCGCGACCGCACGCCGCCGCGCCGGCGACTGGGCGGGCGCCTGCTCCGCCGCCCACATCGACCACGAGATCGACCTGCGCTCCCGCCGTCGCCGGCTCCGGCGCGGGCGAGGACTACAGCTACGGCCGGCCGTACCGGCGTTCGGCGGGCGTGCCCGGTGCGGTGCTGCCGAGCCTGCGCCGCACCCCGCCACGGGTCGCCGTCGTGATCGACACGTCCGGGTCGGTCAGCGACCGTGAACTGGGCAGTGCGCTGCTGGAGGTCGCCGCCATCTCCCGGGCCGTCGGCGGACGCCGCGACATGGTGTCCGTGGTGCCCTGCGACGCCGCGGCCCACGACCTGCAAGGGCCCGTGGGCCGGCACGGCCCAGCTGAAGCCGGCCGGAGTCTGGGTCCGCGACCGCATCCGGACCCCGGACCAGTTCCCCGCCGTCTGACCGTCTCCCGACCGCCGTCTGACGGTCACCCCGGCGTTCGCCCGTCCGGGGGGCATCCGCTCCCGGACGGGCGGACGCACCGCCGGCGGAAACTCAGTCACCGGCCTCCGGAAGCGGCCGGAACTCCACGTCCACCACGCCGTCCACGTCCCGGCACAGCTTCTCCAGCTCCTGGACCGACGCCCCGGTGGAGAGCCGCCCGGTGAGCACCACATGACCGTGCGACACGTCCACATGCACCGCCGACGGAGCCTCACCGAGCTTCCTGACCAGCACCTCCTCCACGATCTCGGTGCGGATGGCCTGGTCCTTGCGCACGAACACCCGCAGCAGATCGCCCCGGCTCACCACACCGATCAGCCGGCCCTCCCCGTCGACCACCAGCAGCCGCTTGATGCCCCGCTCCGCCATCACCCGGGCGGCCTGCACCACCTCCCAGTCCTCAAAGGCGCACACCGGCGGCGAGGTCATCAGGCCTCCCGCATCGGTGGCCCAGGCCTTGGCGAGGCGCCGCTCCGCCTCCGGCGTGCCGTCGCCGCCGTCCTGCGACCACCCCCACATCTTGTGCAGCAGATCCGCCTCCGACACCACGCCCAGCGGACGGTCCTCGGCGTCCACCACGGGAACGGCCGTGATGTCGTACTCCAGCAGCAGGTACGCGATCTCCTTGAACGGCATCCCGGGCGGAATGCGGACGACCGCGTCGCTCATCACGTCGCGCACCTTCTGGTGGCTCATCGGGATGCTGTCCTTCCGTGGTCCGGGCAGTGCTCCTCACCCCCATCATCGTCGGACGTGCGCCGCGCCTCCGCACGGCCGGCCGTGTGACGGTCGTGTCACACGCGGCGCCCCGCACCGTGCACGGCCGGTAACGCCCGCCGTCGGGGCCGTCCGCACTGGCCCGCGCCCGTTCGGGCCGGTGGCGGCGCGCCGGGCCGGGTCAACGGAAGATCACCCACCGGTCTCGGCGACCTCGCACCGTGGCCGCTTCGAGACGCAGCTGTGACGCTCCGTAGCGCACGTTTCGGTGGGCTCCGCCGTCACAGTCACAGAAGTCGGCCAACGCACCCAGGGGGCACCGAAGATGAAGTGGCACCGGACACGACGGCTCGGCGGGGCGCTGATCGCGCTCACGGCGGCGAGCGGTCTGCTGCTCACCGGATGCAGCGGCAGCAGCGACGGCGGCGGCAAGAGCGCCACCGACAGCCGCTACGACGGCTCGCGCGGCGACGGCTCGGCGCCGCTGCCCGCACCCGAAGGGCCCAGGAACGGCGCGAGCGAGGGCGAGCAGGACTCCCGCGACATCGCGCCCGAGCCCGACTACCTGTCCACGTTCGCGCTCGACGTCGACACCGCCTCCTACGGCTACGCCCGCCGCACCCTCGCCGACGGCCGGCTGCCCGACCCGTCCACGGTCCGGCCCGAGGAGTTCGTCAACAGCTTCCGCCAGGACTACCAACGCCCCGACGGCGACGGCTTCACCGTCACCGTCGACGGGGCCCGCACCGAGGAGAAGGACTGGTCCCTGCTCCGCGTGGGCCTCGCCACCCGGGCCGCCGAGGACTCCGCCCGCCGCGCGCCCGCCGCCCTCACGTTCGTCATCGACATCTCCGGTTCGATGGCCGAACCGGGCCGCCTGGACCTGGCCAAGAAGTCCCTCGGCGTGATGACCGACCGGTTGCGCGACGACGACTCCGTGGCCGTCGTCACCTTCAGCGACGAGGCCGAGACGGTCCTGCCGATGACCCGCCTCGGCGGCAACCGGGGCAGGATCCACGACGCCGTCGACAGCCTGTCACCCACCGACTCCACCAACCTCGCGGCCGGGGTCGAGACCGGCTACGAGACCGCCGTCGAGGGACTGCGCCGGGGCGCCACCAACCGGGTCGTCCTGGTCTCCGACGCGCTCGCCAACACCGGTGACACCGACGCCGACGCGATCCTGGAACGCATCGCGGAGCACCGCCGCGAACACGGCATCACCCTCTTCGGAGTCGGCGTCGGCAGCGACTACGGCGACGCCCTGATGGAACGCCTCGCCGACCGGGGCGACGGCCACACGGTGTACGTCTCCGACGAGGAGGAGGGCCGCAAGGTCTTCTGCGACGAGCTGCCCCGCAACATCGACCTGACCGCCCGTGACGCCAAGGCGCAGGTGGCCTTCGACCCGGAGACGGTCGCCGAGTTCGCCCTGGTCGGCTACGACAACCGCCGGGTCGCCGACGACGACTTCCGCGACGACCGGGTGGACGGCGGCGAGGTCGGTCCCGGACACACCGTCACCGCCCTGTACGCGGTGCGCACCCGGCCCGGGACCGACGGCCACCTCGCCACCGCCACCGTGCGCTGGCTCGACCCGGACACCCGCAGCCCGCACGAGGAGTCCGGCGACCTGGAGACCGGCGCCCTCGAGGAGTCGGTGTGGTCCGCCGGCCGGGGCCTCGCCGTCACCGCCACCGCCGCCTACTTCGCCGACGCCCTGCGCTCCGCCGGCCACCGCGGCAGCGGCCTGCCCGGCGCCCCCGGCCTCGGCGAACTCGCGGAGCGGGCCGACGACTTGGCGGCTCGCACCGAGGACGAGGAGGTACGGGGACTCGCCCGGGCGATCCGCACCGCCGACCGCCTGGACTGAGCCGACGGCGCCCCGGCCGTCCCGACCGGCGCCCGGAGCGTGGGGCGCCGGTCAGGAGTACAGCGCCTCGATCTCCTTGGCGTACGCCTCCTGCACCGCCTTCCGCTTCACCTTCAGCGAGGGCGTCAGCAGGCCGTTCTCCTCGCTGAACTCGCCCTCCACCAGCTGGAAGGCGCGGATCGACTCGGCCCGGGAGACGGCCTCGTTGGCGTAGTCCACGGCCTTCTGCACATCGGCGAGCATGCGCGGGTCCCGCACCACCTCGGACATCGGCGTGTCGGCGGGCATCTTCCGCACCGCGAGCCAGTGCGCGACCGTCTCCGGGTCGAGGGTGATCAGCGCGGCGACGAACGGGCGGTTGTCGCCGACGACCAGGCACTGCCCGATCGGCGGCCGGCTGCGCAGCCGGTCCTCCAGCACGGCCGGGGAGACGTTCTTGCCGCCGGTGGTGACCAGGATGTCCTTCTTGCGGCCGGTGATGGTGAGGAAGCCGTCCTCGTCGAGGGAGCCCAGGTCGCCGGTGGCGAACCAGCCGTCGTCGAGGACCTCCTCGGTGGCGTCCGGGTTGTTCCAGTAGGAACCGAAGACGATCCCGCCCTTGATCAGCACCTCGCCGTCGTCGGCGATCCGGACCGCCGTGCCCGGCACCGGGAGACCCACCGTGCCGGGGCGGGGGCTCAGCGGCGGCACGATGGTCGCCGCGGCCGTGGTCTCGGTCAGGCCGTAGCCCTCGTAGACCATGATCCCGGCCGCGTAGAAGAACAAGTTGAGGTCGCGTTCCAGCGGGGAGCCGCCGCTGATTGCGTAGCGCAGCCGGCCGCCCAGCTCCTTGCGGACCCGGCGGTAGACCAGCAGGTCGTACAGCGCCCAGGCGGCGTAGAGGCCGGGGCCCGGTCCCTTGCCCCGGCCCAGGAACTTGTCCAGATGGGCCTCGCCGAAGCGGACCGCGATGCGGTGGGCCCGCTCGAAGGAAGCCCCCCGGCCGATCTTCTCGGCGGTGGCGCGGCCGGTGTCGTGGATCTTCTCGAAGAGATACGGGACGCCGACCAGGAAGGTGGGCCGGAACGCCTTGAGGGCGGGCCGCAGGTCGTCGGGCTTGATGCTCGGGCAGTGGCCGATCTCGATGCGGCCCATCAGACAGGCGATCTGCAGGGTGCGCCCGAGGATGTGGGCGAGCGGCAGGAACAACAGGGTGGAGGCGACCTGGTCGGTGACCTCCTTGAAGACGGGGTGCAGCAGTTCGACGGTGTTGGCCGCCTCCGCGTGCAGATTGCCGTGGGTGAGGACGCAGCCCTTGGGGCGGCCGGTGGTGCCGGAGGTGTAGCAGATGGTCGCCGTGGTCTCGGGGGTCAGTGCCGCGCGGCGCTTGGTCACCTCCTCGTCGGGCACATCCCGGC
This sequence comes from Streptomyces thermocarboxydovorans, assembly GCF_039524635.1. Taxonomy (NCBI): domain Bacteria; kingdom Bacillati; phylum Actinomycetota; class Actinomycetes; order Kitasatosporales; family Streptomycetaceae; genus Streptomyces; species Streptomyces thermocarboxydovorans. Next base: position 40,837 of record NZ_BAAAGU010000018.1, read on the forward strand.
CGAGGGCGGTCAGCTCGGCGAGGGCGCCCGAGTCCAGCTCCCAGATGCGCGGGGGAGAGGAGTGCGAGGCGGTGCCGACGGTGACCGTGGCGGTGTTCTCCCCGGTCTCCGTGACCACGTACCGCGCGCCGGAGTCCCGGACGATCCACTCCACCTGGGCCGCCGAGGAGGTGGCGTACACGGGGACCGACTGGCCGCCTGCCGACCAGATCGCGAAGTCCAGCACCGTCCACTCGTAGCGGGTGCGGGACATCACCGCGACCCGGTCGCCCGGCTGGAGTCCGGCGGCGATCAGCCCCTTGGCCACCTCGGTGACCTCGCGGGCGAACGCCGCCGCCGTCACCGGCTGCCAGGCGCCGTCCCGCTCCCGGCGCAGCACCACTTCGTCCGGGGCCTCGGACGCGTTGGTGAACGGGATGTCGGCGGTGCTGCCGGTGGCCGGCCGCGGGACGAGCGGCTGCGCACGCACCTCGCGGACGACGCCTCGCTCGTCCCGCACGGTCTCGACCCTGGTACGGGCGGCCAGGTCGGTGTGTCGTTTCGCCCGCTTCAGATCCTTGCGTACGCCCATGGCGGCTCCCGGTCGCGCTGATGCTGATGGTGCTCTGATGGTGCTTGCGGTCCCTCTTCCTTACTCCAGAGTCAACTTACTCATGCGTAAGAATGCGTCAATGGGCAGGACCGGCAGAAACGACGATGAGCGCCACCGGGGCGCTCATCGTTCTGGCGTTGCTCCCGCGCTCAGCGCACCGGCTGCGCGGAGCGGGCCGGAGCCCGGTTGGGAGGCCTGACCGCATACGCCTCCGAGGAGAGATACGCGGTCACCCGGGGCGGGCTGCCCTGCTGGTGCGCCAGGGCCAAGTAGGCGATCAGACCCACCCCTTCGTGCAGGTGGCGCGAGGTGAGGGCCCCCAAAGCCTCGGCGAGGACTGGAGCCTCGATGCCGAAGTCGCCCAGCACCTTCGTCGCCCGCCGCAGGGCCTCCCCGTCGTGCTCGGCATAGTCACGGACGGGGACGTGCAGCGTGAACCCGCTCGGCCGGGCGGCGCCGGTCTCGGTGAAGGAGTGGCAGGTCAGCCCCGGGCGCCGGGTCAGCAACGGCACGTCGGGGCCCGCCACCGCCCGGAAGAAACCCTCGACCGACGCGGGATCGGGACCGCCGGGCATCCGCGACAGACGTCCGGCCTCGGCTGCCGACAGAGCGTCGTGCCGCAGATAGACCTTCACCCGGGGCGCGTCCCAATCGCCGAGGTCCAGGGCGAGGAACGGGTAGCCGCCGGCCTCCGGCAGGGCGTCGAAGGCCTGGTCGTGACCGAGACGCCTCAGCGCCTCCCGCACCGTCGAGGCGGAACGTTCCTCCCCGTTGGCGGCCGGGTTCAGGTACACCTTCAGGCCCGGCACCCCGCCCGGACGCAGCTCCAGGGCGTACCAGAGGGCGAGGGCGCCCTGCGGCCGCGCGGGCAGGAACAGATCCACGAGCGCGTCCAGCGAGTCGGTGGCGAAGCCCCACCGCTCGGACATCGCCCGCACCGCCGCCAGCCCGGTATGCCCGTTGCGGGCGAGGCTCCCCGCCCCGCACCCCGGTTCCACCAGCACCCGCACGGCCGGGGCCGACCCAGGCCGGAAGGAGAGCGAGAACTCCACCGGCGTGTGGTCGTCGGACAGGAAGCTGCGTGACGGCGGCGGCAGATCCAGCGACCGCCCGGCGACCGCCCCCAGCGACCCGGCCACCACCTCCGCATACCCGTCCGCATCGCCCTCGGACAGCCCCACCACCGCACACAGCCTGCGCAACTGCCCGCCGGCAAAGGCGCCCAGGGTGGCCGTGCCCCCGCTCGCAAGACCCCCGGCCGGCCCCCCGGTCACCGGCTGCTCCCGCGCCGCACAGGAAAATACCCGCCTCGAGAGGCGGGTATCGAAGGTCTCGGCAGTTGTCCGGCATCCATGGATATGTGGTCCACGGCACCTCCTTTGCAGGGAAGCAACTCGTTGTGCCGAATTGCTCACTACCCCTGCTGTTCAGCCATCATGCAAATCAGGCACGTTGGACCCGTGTTGCGCCTGTCACCCCATGAGCCGCTTCCGTCCACCCGGCCCGGTCCACGGAAGCCGTGGACCGGGCAACCCGGCGGCGGGAACGGGGTGCTGCCGTGAGCGTCCACGCCCCCCGGTCAACTGCCGGTCTGGTACTAGGGAGATGAAGGGCGCGGTGCCGGATGGGTGGTCTGCTGGGCGCGGTTGAGGAGGTAGCGGACCAGGGTGGTCAGGGCGGCGGCCGAGGACTTCTCGTCGCGGGCGTCGCAGGTGACGACCGGGGTGTCGTCGAGCAGGTCCAGCGCCTCCCGCAGGGCCCGTTCGTCCCGCAGCGGTGTGCCGTCGAAGTGGTTGACGGCGATGGCGTAGTCGAGGCCGTAGCTCTCGATGAGGTCGATCACCGGGAAGGAGTCGGCCAGGCGCTCTGGGTCGACCAGCACCAGCGCGCCGAGGGCGCCGCGGGCCATGTCCTCCCACATCTGCACGAACCGCTGCTGACCGGGCGTGCCGAACAGGTAGAGCACGACCCGGTCGCTGATGGTCAGCCGGCCGAAGTCCATGGCGACCGTGGTGGTCGTCTTGCCGTGGATCCCCTTGAGGTCGTCCACCGACTCGGCGGCCTGCGTCATCGTCTCCTCGGTGGACAGCGGCTCGATCTCGGAGATCGAGCCGATGAACGTGGTCTTGCCCACCGCGAAGTGCCCGACGACAAGGATCTTCACCGCGGTCTGCGTCGCCCCGCTGCGGACATAGGCCCGCTCACCCAAACTTGGCGCGGAGACCATTGAGCACCTCCTCCAGGATCTCCCGGTCCGCGAGCTGGGCGGGCGCCACCGGCGGACGGGTGATCAGATAGCCGCCCTCGACGAGCGAGGCCAGCAGGATCCGCACGACTCCCAGCGGCAGCCTGGTGTGGCCGGCGATCTCGGCGACCGAGAGATAGCCGGCGGAGCAGATGTCGAGCAGCATCTGCTCCTCGGGGGACAGCCGCAGCGGCCGCTGCGCGTGGTCGGGGGACGCCGTCACCAGGGTGATCAGCGACAACTGCTCCTCGTCGGGCAGTTCGCGTCCCTTGGTGATGACGTACGCCCGTACTAAGGCGGTGTCCTCCGGGTCCCAGCCGTCGTGGCCCGTCATGAGCGGGCGCCGAGGTTCTCGCGCGGCGGCGTCGTCAGCTCCTTGCCGAGCCGGGACACCAGCTGCTGCATGCGGAAGGTGATGTCGGCCATGTCGACGTCCGCGGTGGCGGACACACCCAGGTAGGCGCCCTCCCCGGCGGAGATCACGAACACCCAGCCGCCGTCGAACTCGACCAGCGTCTGACGCCACCGCTGGCTCGGGTCCTCACAGAAGAAGCCGAGCGTGCGGCTGAGCGACTGCACCCCGCTCATCGCCGCGGCGACCCGGTCCGCGTCGTCCCTGTCGAAGTCCTTCGTCCGGGCCATCAGCAGACCGTCGGCGGATATCAGGACGGCGTGCAGGGCCCCCGGAATCTCCAGAGCGCTGTCGAGCATCCATGACAGATCGTTCACGAGACCTCATGTCCTTCGCTGCTTGCACCGGGTGTGCTGCTCGTCGGGTCCGTCTGGTCGGGCGCCGCTGCCCGGCCGGACCGCGTGCCCCGCTGGAAGGCGCCCATGATGCGCGCCTGTTCGGCGTCCGAGCGGCCCGGGCGGGGAGCCGGCTCGCCGCCGGTCGGCGGCACGATCGCCATCGGCCGCTTGCGGCGGCGCCGGGGCAGGCCGTCCGCGGTCGTCGCCGGGGCGAGCGCCGGCTCGGGCCCGCCGTCCGAACCCGCCCGAGCGGCCGGGCGGGCGGCGGCGGTGTGGACGGCGGCCGGAGCGGGAGCCTTCTTCTCCGGCATCGCGGTGAGCAGATCGTGGGGCAGCAGCACCACGGCCCGCACACCGCCGTAGGGGGAGGAGGAGTCCACCGACACCTCGAAACCGAACCGCTCGCACAGCACGCCGATCACCGCGAACCCGAACTGCGGCGGGTTGCCGAGGCCGGCCACGCCGGTGGCGCGCTCGCTGCTCAGCAGCTTCATCGCGCGGGCGCGCTCCTCCTCGCTCATGCCGACACCGGCGTCGTCGACGACGATGCAGATGCCCTTCGGCACGGTCCGGATGTTGATCTCGACGACGGTGTCCGGGCTGGAGTAGCTGGTGGCGTTGTCGAGCAGCTCGGCGAGGGCCAGGGCGACCGGCTCGACGGCACGGCTGGTGATGCCGAAGTCGACCTGGGAGAGGATCTCCACCCGGCGGAAGTGGCGGATCCGGCCCTGGGCGCTGCGCACCACGTCGAAGACGGAGGCGGTGTCGCGGCGGCCGCCCAGCCAGCCGTCGCACAGCACCGCGATGGACTGGGCGCGCCGGCCGAACTGCGAGTTGGTGTGGTCGATCTCCAGCAGGTCCTGGAGGATCGCCGAGTCGCCGTACTTGGTCTGCAGCCGGGAGAGCACCAACTGCTGCTCGGCGGCGAGGCCCTGAAGGGTCCGCATGGCGGACTTCAGAACCGTCTTGGTCTCCTCCTCGGCCTGCTCCTGCGCCGCCCGCACAGACTTCGTGTGGTCGTTCTCCAGCTGCGCGCAGCGCTCCTTGAGCGCTCGTACCTCCTGCCGCACGGTACGCGCCGCCCGGCGCTGGCGTTCGATCACGACGAGGGCGGCAGCGAGGGCGGCGACCAGAGCCCAGAACAGGGGGCTCGCTGCGAATGACGTCATAGGACTCTCTTCAGGCGACTGGCGGCCGGCGGTGCCGGCGAGGTGTCGGCGTCCATGGCAGGCGGTCCGCGCCCGCATCAAAAACGCGGTGATCGTATCACCGGCCGAACGCATGAACTGACGTCAAGACCCTTGCCAAATACCTGGGTTGCTCACATGGCGGGTAGATCGCCGGAGCGCCGGGGAGCGGGGTTGAGGCCGTGGCGTCGCCGGATCGTGGATGCCAACGGAAGGAAACGGTCTGTGACTTCCCTGTTTCCCGAGGTGAGAGGGGGTGCGGTTTCCCGAGTTGAGAGGGGGCGCGTCGCCGAGCCTGCTCGCTGTGGTCGCTCACGCCGATGGCGAGTCGCGCTTCGCGGGGGTCCGCCCGCTGTGGCGGCCGGCGCCCTCGCCGCCGTCGTGATCGCGATCTGGCCGTCGGCGCCCATCGCGCCGCCGGATCCGCCCGCGGCAGCGACGCCGATCCGGGCCCGCCTGGCTGCGCCGGCACGCGCGTTTTCCGAGTCGGCTCCGGAGCGGCCCGGCTACGCCCCCGGTCCACGAGGCGGCGCCAGCCGGCCCGGCGGCCGCGCCGATTCCCCCCGACGTCGTGATCACCCCCCTACGACGCCGGTTCGGAGCTCACCGAACCTGAGTCTGGGGTTGTCAAGTTTCCTCTCCGGAGCTATATAAGAAGGTGATCGAAGAGCATCGCATCGGTCGTCACAGTGAAGGGAGGAGTGGACTGTGATGCTCATGCGCACCGACCCGTTCCGCGAGATCGACCGACTCGCACAGCAGGTCTTCGGCTCGGCCGCCCGCTCGTCGGCGATGCCGATGGACGCGTACCGGGCGGGGGACGAGTTCGTCGTCCACTTCGATCTCCCCGGCCTCGACCCCGAGACGATCGAGCTGGATGTCGAGCGCAACGTCCTCAATGTGCGCGCCGAGCGACGCTCTGAGGCCCCCGAGGACGCCGACGTGATCGTCGCGGAACGGCCCACCGGCACCTTCAGCCGGCAGCTGTTCCTCGCCGACACCCTCGACACCGACCGCATCGAGGCCGCCTATGACGCCGGTGTCCTGACGCTGCGCATCCCGGTGGCCGAGGAGGCCAAGGCACGCCGCATCCAGATCACGGGCGGCGACAGCCGCAAGCAGATCAGCAGCTGACACCACTCACGCACGCGTCCCGCGGACCCCGGCCGCCCGCGGGACGCGCTCCCGTGCCCGCAGCGGCGCGGGGGAGCGACCGGAGGCCCCGAAGGAGGAGAGGAGCCCCATGACCACGGTGACGCCGCACGAGACCACGATGCCCAGCCGCAAGACGGTGATCCCGGCCCCGGCCCCGGACCGGGACCGCCAGGCCCCCGTCCCCCGCTCCGCGGAGGTCGGCTGGCAGGAACTGGTCGACGCGGTGCGGGAGTCCGGTCAGTACCGGACGCGGGCGGAGGCGGAGAGCGTCACCCGCATCGTCCTCTCCGCGCTCGGCGGTCATGTCGTCGGTGACGAACGTGTCGATCTGGCACGCGCGCTGCCGGAAGAGGCGGCACGGGTGATCGCCTCCCAGGTCCCGGCCACCCGCCCGCTCACCGCGGCGGAATTCGTGGAGTCGGTGGCCGCCCGGATCGAGGGCTCGACCCCGGCGACCGCGCGCTGGGACGTCAGCTCGGTCCTCAGCGTCCTGCCGTCCTTCGTGGGCGAGGACCTGATCACCCGCATCATCGGTCAACTGCCCCAGGGGTACGCCCTCCTGTTCGGCCGGGCCGAGCTCACCCCGGCGGAGTGACCGGGCCGCACACCGGTTCCTCCAGCCGGTGATCCGAACCCTTCCACCCGGGCCCCGCCCGGGCCGCGGAGCCGCCGCGGTCCGGGCGGGGCCCGGTCGCATGAGCCCGCCGAGCCCGCGGTCGCGGCGCGCAACCGCCCGCGCAGGCCGCACCGCCGCGCCGGATCCGGCCAGATCCTCCGGCCCGCCCGGCCCTCCGCCCTCGTCGGCCGGAGAGCCGGTCTCCCCGCTGGAGCAGGGAAGTCGGGATCACGCAGCCGCGATCGCGCACAACCGCCCGAACGGCTGAATTTCCGCCAGGTCCTCTGTCGGCCCCCGCCCGGAGCGGCAACGATGCCGCGGCATGGACATTCTGCTCGTCGCCAGCGCGTTCAACAGCCTCTCCCAGCGCGTGTACGCGGAACTCTCCGACCGCGGACACCGCGTGGACGTCGTGCTCGCCACGCACGGAGCCGGCGCGATACGCGCCGCGATACGCCGGGCACGGCCCGAACTGATCATCGCGCCCATGCTGAAGTCGGTGCTGCCCGACGACGTGTGGCAGCAGCACACCTGCCTGATCGTGCACCCCGGCCCGCCCGGCGACCGCGGGCCGTCCGCCCTCGACTGGGCCCTCGCCGAACGCGCCCCCCGCTGGGGAGTAACGGTTCTTCAGGCGGAGGCCGCGATGGACGCGGGCGCCATCTGGGCGTCGGCGGCGTTCGACGTACCGCCCGTCGGCAAGAGCGACCTCTACCGCGGAGAGGTCTCCGACGCCGCCGTCTCGGCCGTCCTGCTGGCGGTGCGGCACTACGCCGGCGGCGCGTTCAAACCGCAGCCGCAGTCCGACCCCGCGATCCGCGTGGTCTGGCGGGACGCCTTCCGCCAGGAGCGGCGGCGCATCGACTGGCACGCCGACAGCACCGACACGGTGCTGCACACCCTGCGGGCCGCCGACTCGCAGCCCGGCGTCCTCGACGAACTCCTCGGCCAACAGATGTTCCTGCACGGCGGCCACCCCGAGGACCGGTTGCGCGGACGCCCCGGCGAACTGCTCGCCACCCGGGACGGCGCGGTCTGCCGGGCCACCCGGGACGGCGCGGTGTGGATACCGGAGCTGCGCCTCCGCCGCGCCTCCGGCGACCCGGCACCCTTCCGGCGCCCCGCCGCCGACGTCCTCGCATCCCTTCCACAGGCCCCCTGCCTGCCCGAGGTGCCCGCCCCGCTCGAACTCCCGCCGGACCGGCGCACCTACACCGACATCCGCTACCGGCAGCGCGGCGACGTCGGCTTCCTGGACTTCTCGTTCCCCGGCGGCGCCATGAGCACCGGCCAGTGCCGCAGACTCCTGACCGCCTACCGGTACGCGCTCACCCGCCCCACCCCGGTCCTGGTGCTCGGCGGCCGGCGCGACTTCTTCTCCAACGGCATCCACCTCAACGTCATCGAGGCCGCCCCCGACCCCGCCGCGGAGGCCTGGGCCAACCTGAACGCCATCGACGATCTGGTGGAGGCGGTGCTGCGCACCACCGACCGGCTGGTCGTCGCCGCTCTCGGCGGCAACGCGGCGGCGGGCGGCGTGATGCTCGCCCTCGCCGCCGACGAGGTCTGGTGCCGCACCGGCACCGTCCTCAACCCGCACTACCGGCGCATGGGCCTGTACGGCTCCGAGTACTGGACCTACACCCTGCCGCGCCGCGTCGGGCCGGAGACCGCAGAACGCCTGACCGGTGAGGCGCTGCCGGTCAGCGCCGCCTCCGCCGCCGCCCTCGGCCTGGTCGACCGCCTCCTGCCGGTCGCACCCCAGGACTTCACCGGCGAGGTCGAGCGCGCGGCGGCCCGGCTCGCCGCCGAGTCCGGCCTGCCCCGGCGCATCGCCGCCAAGCGGGACCGGCGGGCCCGCGACGAGGCGACGCGCCCGCTGGCGGAGTACCGCGAGGCCGAGCTGGCCCGCATGCACGCCATCCTCTTCGACCCCGGCTCACCGCACCACGCCCTGCGCTCGGCCTTCGTGCGCAAGGCGCCCCCGGCCGGCGCCCGGCCGCTCGGCCCAGCACCGGACCCCTGCTGACCGGAGCGCACGCCCGCGTCAGACCCGCTGGCCCTCACGTACCACGACCACGGGGCAGGCGGCGTGCTGGGCGCAGCGCTGGCTGACCGAGCCCAGCATGGCCCGTGCGAACCCGCCCCGGCCGCGATGACCCACCACCAGCAGTTCGGCCCGCTCGGAGGCCCGGATCAGCGCCTCCGACGGGTCCCCCTCCACCAGCCGCTCCCGCAGCCGGGGCGGCCGCCCGTCCGGGAAGACGGCGTTGAGCTCCTCCGTGAACCGCTCCCTGGCCTGCTCGAGATCGAACTCGGGGTCGATGGCGGGCCCGGTCCAGCCCACCGCCGACGGAGTGTCCCAGGCGTGCACCGCCTCCACCTCACCGTCGACCATGTCCGCGTACCGCACGGCCCAGCGCAGCGCCGCGTACGACGACGGGGAACCGTCCACGCCGACCACCACCAGACGAACCGGCTCATCGGCTTGCATGGCCACCTCACACGGAAGTCGTAGCTCCTACGACCACGCTGCCCCGCTCCGGGCGACCCTGCCATTCGAACGCGCGGCGCACCCGTGTCGTGGCACGATGCGAGCATGACCAGCAGCAGCGGCGACGCCCCTCACCACGTGCGGGATCTCGCGAGGCTGCGCCGCGTCCGCGACCGCATCGACCGGGAGTACGCGCAGCCGCTGGACGTGGAGGCACTGGCCCGCGGCGTGCACATGTCGGCCGGGCATCTCAGCCGCGAGTTCCGCCGCGCCTACGGCGAGTCCCCCTACAGCTACCTGATGACCCGGCGCATCGAGCGCGCGATGGCCCTGCTGCGCCGCGGCGACCTGAGCGTCACCGAGGTCTGCTTCGAGGTCGGCTGCTCCTCGCTGGGCACCTTCAGCACCCGCTTCACCGAGCTGGTCGGCATGCCGCCGAGCGTGTACCGGCAGGAGGCGGCCCGTGCCACGGCCGGGCTGCCCTCCTGTGTCGCCAAGCAGGTCACCAGACCGGTCAGGAATCGAGAAGCACCCCCTCTGCGCCGTGACTAGCGTGACGGTCATGGACACCGCCGAGCCGTTCGAGAACCGTCCGAGGAGTCAGAAGATGACCAAGGCCGAGACGACGAAGAGCCAGTCGCCCGCCTTGCCCGCCGCAGACAGCCACGACGTCATTCGCGTGCACGGCGCGCGGGAGAACAACCTCAAGGACGTCAGCGTCGAACTGCCCAAGCGCCGCCTCACCGTGTTCACCGGCGTGTCCGGCTCCGGCAAGAGCTCCCTGGTGTTCGACACCATCGCCGCCGAGTCGCAGCGGCTGATCAACGAGACCTACAGCGCCTTCGTCCAGGGCTTCATGCCCAATGTGGCCCGCCCGGAGGTCGACGTCCTCGAGGGACTCACCACGGCGATCACCGTGGACCAGCAGCGCATGGGCGGCGACCCGCGCTCCACCGTCGGCACCGCCACCGACGCCAACGCGATGCTGCGCATCCTCTTCAGCCGGCTCGGCACCCCGCACATCGGCGGCCCCGCCGCGTACTCCTTCAACGTGCCCACGGTCAAGGCGGCCGGCGCGATCACCGTGGGCAGCGGCAAGAAGGAGAAGGTCACCTTCACCCGCACCGGAGGCATGTGCCCCCACTGCGAGGGCCGCGGCAAGGTCTCCGACATCGACCTCACCCAGCTCTACGACGACTCCAAGTCCATCGCCGAGGGCGCCTTCACCATCCCCGGCTGGAAGTCGGACAACGTCTGGACGGTCGGCCTCTACGCCCAGTCGGGCTTCCTCGACCCGCACAAGCCGATCCGCGAGTTCACCAAGCAGGAGATGCAGGACTTCCTGTACCGGGAGCCCACCAAGGTGAAGGTCAACGGGGTCAATCTGACCTACGAGGGCCTCATCCCCAAGATCCAGAAGTCCTTCCTGTCGAAGGACAAGGAGGCGATGCAGCCGCACATCCGGGCCTTCGTGGAGCGGGCGGTCACCTTCACCGACTGCCCCGAGTGCGAGGGCACCCGGCTCAGCGAGGCCGCCCGGTCCTCCAGGATCAAGGGCATCAACATCGCCGACGCCTGCCGCATGGAGGTCCGCGACCTGGCCGCCTGGGTGCGCGAGCTGGACGAGCCGTCCGTCGCCCCGCTGCTCACCGCACTCCAGGGCACCCTCGACTCGTTCGAGGAGATCGGCCTCGGTTACCTGTCCCTGGACCGTCCCGCGGGCACCCTCTCCGGCGGCGAGGCGCAGCGCGTGAAGATGATCCGTCACCTCGGCTCCTCGCTCACCGACGTCACCTACGTCTTCGACGAGCCGACCATCGGCCTGCACCCGCACGACATCCAGCGGATGAACGATCTGCTGCTGCGGCTGCGCGACAAGGGCAACACGGTGCTCGTCGTGGAGCACAAGCCGGAGACCATCGCCATCGCCGACCATGTGGTGGACCTCGGACCGGGCGCGGGCACGGCCGGCGGCACCGTCTGCTACCAGGGCACCGTGGAGGGGCTGCGCAGGAGCGGCACCGTCACCGGCCGGCACCTGGACGACCGGGCGCAGCTGAAGGAGTCGGTGCGCAAGCCCACCGGCAAGCTGGCCATCCGCGGCGCGACCGAGAACAACCTGCGGAACGTCGACGTCGACATCCCCCTCGGCGTGCTCACGGTCGTCACCGGCGTGGCCGGCTCCGGCAAGAGCTCGCTCATCCACGGCTCGATGCCCGAGGACGAGGGCGTCGTCTTCGTCGACCAGGCCCCGATCCGCGGCTCCCGGCGCAGCAACCCGGCCACCTACACCGGGCTGCTCGATCCGGTCCGCAAGGCCTTCGCCAAGGCCAACGGCGTCAAGCCCGCCCTGTTCAGCGCCAACTCCGAGGGCGCCTGCCCCACCTGCAACGGCGCCGGAGTCGTCTTCACCGAGCTCGGTATCATGGCCACCGTCTCCTCGCCCTGCGAGGACTGCGAGGGCAAGCGGTTCATGGCCGAGGTGCTGGAGTACCGCTTCGGCGGGCGGGACATCAGCGAGGTCCTCGAGATGTCGGTGACCGAGGCGGAGGAGTTCTTCCGCGAGGGCGCCTCACGCCTGCCCGCCGCGCACAAGATCGTCGAGCGGCTGACGGACGTCGGGCTCGGCTATCTCACGCTGGGCCAGCCGCTCACCACGCTCTCCGGCGGCGAGCGCCAGCGGCTCAAGCTCGCCACGCACATGGGGGAGAAGGGCGGCATCTACGTCCTGGACGAGCCCACCACGGGTCTGCACCTGGCCGACGTGGAGCAGCTGCTCGGCCTGCTGGACCGCCTGGTGGACTCCGGCAAGTCGGTCATCGTGATCGAGCACCACCAGGCGGTCATGGCGCACGCCGACTGGATCATCGACCTCGGCCCCGGCGCGGGTCACGACGGCGGCCGGATCGTCTTCGAGGGCACGCCGGCCGACCTGGTCGCCGGCCGGTCCACCCTCACCGGCGAGCACCTCGCGGACTACGTGGGGGCCTGACCCGAGGAGGAGGCCTCCTTGGTCTTGGTCTCCATCACGCGGGGCGAGGCCTCCTCCTCGGCGGAGGGGGCCTCCTCCGGCTCGTACCGCGAGCAGTGCGGGTTCCGGCAGGGCCCCGCCACCCACAGCGGCACGTACACGCCCATGGTCTTGTGACGCTCGACCACCGTCTCGACAGGGTGCTTGCAGGACGGGCAGACCTGACCGGCGGGCAGCGTCACCCGGTGTTTCCGCTCACCATTCATACCCGGGATTTTACCCACTTTTTAATGCTTTTCGGGAGGGTCGGGAGGGTCTTCCGGCGCGGAAACTTCAGCGGGGCGCGCATTTCCGGAATCCACCACGGTCCCCGGCCGGAGCAGGCTGAGTGCGACGGAGACGGTCAGCACGACCACGATCACGCAGAGACTGAGCCACGAGGGCACCTCGGGAACGGCAGGGGTGATCAGTTTGTGGGAGGCCTGCATGATGAGCTTGACGCCGATGAAGGAAAGGACCAGCGCCAGGCCCTGACTCAGATAGCGGAAGCTGTCGAGCAGCCCGGACAGCAGGAAATACAGGGCACGCAGACCGAGAATCGCGAAAGCATTGCTGGTGTACACGATGAAGGCGTCGTTGCTCACGGCCAGCACGGCCGGCACGCTGTCCACCGCGAACACCAGGTCCGCGGCCTCGATCGCGGCGACCACCGCCAGCAGCGGCGTGGCCACCCGCCTCCCGGCCTCCTTCACGAAGAACCGTGCGCCCGCGTATTCGTCCCGCACCGGAACGACCTTGCGCAGCAGACGCACGGCGAGGCTCCGGCCCGGGTCGAAACCCACGTCCTCCTCGTGGAGGATCTTGTACGTGCTGTAGAAGAGGATGGCGGCGAAGACGAAAAGAACGGCGGTGAAGCGGCTGACCACCGCCACACCGGCCGCGAGAAACACCCAGCGGAAGACCAGCGCGCCGAACACCCCGAGAAACAGCACCCGGTGCTGATAGTCGCGCGGCACCTTGAAGTAGCTGAAAACCAGCGCGAAGACGAAGAGGTTGTCGACCGACAGGCTCTTCTCCAGCAGCCAGGCGGTGGTGTATTCGACCCCCGGCTGCGTCCCGACGACGAGAAAGACGAGGCCGCCGAAGAGCACGGCCAGGCTCACCCACCATCCGCTCCAGACGGCGGCCTCACGGAACCCGATGACATGCGCCTGCCGGTGCGCGAGCAGATCGACCGCCAGCGACGCCAGCACGGTGACGGCGAACACCAGCCACAGCCACTCCGGCACGTCATACACGGGCCCACCCCCCAACGGAGTCGATCGGGAGGCCTGTGTCGAGTCTGGGGCATCCGGTGACCGCTTGTCTCTCCGGTGGCACGCCTTGTCTCTCCGGCGGCACGTTCAGTTCCTCGAGCGCCGCGCGGCCCGAGCCCGTCGTCACCCGCCCGGTGACTGTCACCCGTTGGACTCCGCGAGCCAGCGGCCGAACCATCCGGCGGCGGCCCGCGCCACCTCTTCCAGCGCACCTGGTTCCGGGAACAGGTGGGTCGCCCCGGGCACCACATGGATCTCGTGCGTCGCCCGCAGCCTGGCCGCCGCCTCACGGTTGAGATTGAGCACCGTCTGGTCGTTGCCGCCCACGATGAGCAGCACCGGCGCCGTGACCAGCTCCAGCGCCCCGCCCGCCAGATCCGGGCGCCCGCCCCGCGACACCACGGCCGACACGCGTTCCGGGCGCTCGGCCGCCGCCACCAGCGCGGCCGCCGCCCCCGTGCTCGCCCCGAACAGACCCACCGGAAGGTCGGCGGTGTCCGGCCGCCGCTCCAGCCAGTCGATCGTGGCGGCCAGCCGCCCGGCGAGCAGATCGATGTCGAAGCGGTGCCGCGCGGTCAGCAGGTCGTCGCGCTCCTCGTCCTCGGTGAGCAGATCGAGCAGCAGCGTCCCGAGCCCGGCCTGCTGCAGCTCGGCGGCGACCGCCCGGTTGCGGGGGCTGAACCGCGAGCTGCCGCTGCCGTGCGCGAACAGCACCACCCCCCGGGGCTCCTCCGGAAGGACCAGATCGCCGTCCAGGGATGCCTGGTCCGGCCCCTGCGCGGGGACCGTCACAGTTTCGGAGAGCATGCCGCGTCACTCCCTCCGGCAGTTGGTCGCCTGCCACCCGGGTACCCGGCCGGACCCGCCACGCCACCCCTCCACGCCAACCCCGGCCCTCGACCTCGGCAGCGTTCATCGCCCGCCCCGGCGCGTCCCCGGGAGTCCGTCCGGACGGCGCCGGTCCCGATCCGCTGCTCGCCGCGGTGCCGGCCCTGCTGGGCCTGGCCGTCGTCGCCGTCCTGCTGCGCTGCTACCCGCTGCCCGTGCGGAGGAACGGTGAGCGTGAGCGAACCCGAAGCGACCGAAGCGACCGACTTGCGCCGGCTGGAGGAGCGCGCCCGTGAGGCCCGCCGCCCCCTGCCGGACGCGGGCCTGATCGTCTGCGACAACCTGGTCCGCGTCTACCGCACCGAGGGGGTGGAGGCCCAGGCCCTCCAAGGGCTCGACCTCGTCGTCGAGGAGGGTGAGTGCATGGCGCTCGTCGGCGCCTCCGGCTCCGGCAGGTCGACCCTGCTGTCCATCCTCTCCGGCCTCGACCTGCCCACGGCCGGCCGCGCCCGGGTCGCCGGACACGACCTGCTGGCGCTGCGCCGCCGCGAACGCCTCGACTACCGGCGGCGCACCGTCGGCTTCGTCTGGCAGCAGACCGGCCGCAACCTGGTGCCGTACCTCACGGCGGAGGAGAACGTCGCCCTGCCGATGAAGTACACCCGCGTGCCGCGCCGCAAGCGCCGCGACCGGGCCGCGGAACTCCTGGACATGCTCGGCATCGCCCACTGCCGGCACCGGCTGCCCGCACAGCTCTCCGGCGGCGAACAGCAGCGCGTGGCCGTCGCGGTGGCCGCCGCCAACGGCCCGCGCGTCCTGCTCGCCGACGAACCCACCGGCGAACTCGACACCATCAGCGGCGAGTTGGTTTTCGAGGCGCTGCGCCGCGCCAACGAGCAGCTCGGCGCGACCGTACTGATCGTCACTCATGACCCGCTCGTCTCCGGCCAGGTCCGCCGCACCGTCCGCATCCGCGACGGCCGCACCTCCACCGAGACGCTGCGCGGCCCGGACGCCGACACGTCCGAGGAGTTCACCGTCCTGGACCGTGCCGGACGGCTCCAGCTGCCTCGCGACGACGTGGAGCGGTACGGCCTGCGGGGCAGGGTGCGCCTCACCCCGGAGCCGGACCATGTGGGCGTGTGGCCCGGCCGCGCCCCGGCAGACCCGGACGACGGCCCGGACGCCGCGACCCGCCCGCACGCCGAACCGTGACGAGTACCACGCCTGTTCGGCGTGGGTACTGGTGTGCGGCGTGTTTCCGCTGGGCAGTCAAAGGCTGACCCGGGAGCGAGCCGCTGCCCGGGAAG
Organism: Streptomyces thermocarboxydovorans; assembly: GCF_039524635.1. Classification (NCBI taxonomy): domain Bacteria; kingdom Bacillati; phylum Actinomycetota; class Actinomycetes; order Kitasatosporales; family Streptomycetaceae; genus Streptomyces; species Streptomyces thermocarboxydovorans. The sequence continues at coordinate 56,301 of NZ_BAAAGU010000018.1, forward strand.
CAAGCCGTGGCCGTGGGGAGTGGGACGTGCGGGTCTGCGTGATCGGGGCGGGGCTGTCGGGGCTCGCGGTGGCACATGCCCTGAAGGAGGCCGGTACCGATTTCGTCTGCCTGGAGAAGTCGCCCGGCGTCGGAGGCATCTGGCGCCGGCCCCAGGCGGGGGAGCGCGGCCCCGGCTACCTCTCCCTCCACCTCAACACGGCCAAGCAGCTGACGGGTTACCGCGACTTCCCGATGCCGTCCTCCTATCCGCTCTACCCCAGCCACCGCGACATGGCCGCCTATCTGCGGTCGTTCGCCGAGTGGGCGGGCGTGCTGGACCATGTGGAGCTGCGCACGGAGGTGGTCTCCGCCGACCAGGAGGCCGACGGCACCTGGACGGTGGTCAGCCGGGACGCCGACGGCGCCGTGGCGGCCCGGCGCTTCGAGCATGTGATCGTCGCCTCCGGCCACCACACGGAGCCGTCGCTGCCCGATCCGCTCCCGGCCGGCTCGGAGGGCTTCACCGGCCGCATCCTGCACTCCCTCGACTACCGCGACGGCAGCGACTTCACCGGCCGTCGCGTGATCGTGGTGGGCCTGGGCGCCTCCGCGGTGGACATCGCCGCCGACCTCTCCCGCCATGCCGAGCAGACCTATCTGTCCGTGCGCCGCGGGCTGCACGTCGTGCCGAAGCAGCTGTTCGGCATGTCCCTGGACGAGATAGCCGACACCACGTGGTGGAACGAGATGACGCTGGCCCAGAAGCGCCGCTTCGTGGAGCAGGCGCTGCTGGTGGCCCGCGGCCGGCTGTCGGACTACGGGCTGCCCGAGCCGGACCATCCGATCTTCTCCTCCGCCGTGACGATCTCCGACGAGATCCTCAGCCGCATCCGGCACGGCCGGGTGACGCCGAAACCGGCCGTCGGGTCCTTCGACGGCGGCCGGGTGGTCTTCACCGACGGCACGTCCGTGGAGGCGGACGCGGTGGTGTACTGCACCGGCTACCGAATGGCGTACCCGTTCCTGCCCGCCGGCTGCCCGGCCGCCCCGGACGGCCCCGTCGAGCTGTACCGGCGGGTCGTGGCGCCGGACCGGCCCGGCCTGTACTTCGTCGGCCTGGTCCGCCCCGTGGGCGCGATCACCCGGCTGGTGGAGGCGCAGGCGCAGTGGGTGACCCGGATCGTGCGGGGCGAGGTCGTGCTGCCCTCGCCGCAGGAGATGCGCGAGGAGATCGCCGCGTACCACGCCTCCATCGCCGAGCGGTACGGCCTCACCCAGGGCGCCTCCATCCAGGTCGATGTGGGCCCGTACCTGGGGGAGTTGCGTGAGGTGCTGAGCGTCTAGACGTTCAGTGGCGGTGCCCGTCCAAGGGACGGCATGGCGGAGTCCGTCCTTCGGGACGGCACCGGGGCGGACGTCGTGCCATCGTGGTGCCATGAGCATCGATGTCCGCCCGGCCACGGTCATCGGGGACGTGCGTGCCGTGCTCGGCCCGAAGTCACCGGCGGCCAACGTCTGCTGGTGCCTGAGCTACCGCATCCCGTCCAAGCTCAACAACGAGCTGCGCGGGCCCGCCCGCGGCGAGTACGTACGCAAGTTGTGCGCTGCGGAGCCTCCGCCCGGGGTCCTCGCCTACGACGGCGACGAGCCGGTCGGCTGGGCGGCGGTGGCCCCGCGTGCCGAGACCTCCTTCGCCCGCAACCGCAAGATCCCGCACCTCGACGGTCTGCCGGTGTGGTCCCTGTGGTGCATCCGCGTCCGCCCCGGGCACCGCAAGCAGGGAATCTCGCATGCGCTGATCGCCGGTGCGGTCGAGTTCGCCCGCAGCCACGGCGCCCCGGTGGTCGAGGCGTATCCGCTCGACAACGGCGACGCCAAGGTCGATCTGACGATGGCGTACGCCGGGCTCCGCAAGAACTTCGAACGGGCCGGCTTCGTCCACGCCGCCGACACCACCTCCGTGCTTGCCGGTCACCCCAGGATCCTGATGCGGCGCGATCTGCGCTGACCAGCCGGAGTGGAGGTGCTCGTCTGTGCGAGCAACTCCGCCACCGGCTCATGCCACGGGGCTCACGCCACCGCTCTTGCGCCGGTCGGCCGTCGCCTGCCACTGCCTGCCCATGGCCCGGAGCAGCGCCGGATACACGCCCACGTACCGGAAGGGCTTGATGCCGAGCATGTACAGGAAGCCGAACGGCCCGTTCGGCTTGACCAGGACCGCCATCTGGCCCCGGTACCTGCCGGTCGTGCCGTCCTGGACCCAGCCGATGTGCATCACCGCGTGCACCGTGCGATTGGCGATCTCGGCGACCCACTCGTCGTGCAGCTGATAGACCGAGGTGAACGGGTTGGAGCGCACCTCCGGTCCGCGCGGGGCGTCCCGCAGGTCCTCCGGCAGGCGGTCACGCAGTGACTGCACCCGGCCGCCGAGTCCGTCGTTCTCCTTGTCCCAGCCGAACAGCCGCCCCAGCTGCCAGCGGATCGCGAACAGCGCGCGGTAGACGGGGGAGGGGGGCTTTCCGGAGCCCTGGGCGATCTGCTCGACCAGATACGGAAGGTCGTCCGGACCACCCGGCGTCGGCAGCGCCCACACGTCCTCCAGCCGGAAGTCACGGGTGATCTCATGGATCCGCCAGGGTCGGGAGGTGTGCGCGGTACTGGCGAGTCTCATCGACGAGCCCTTCTATACGATGCCGTATAGAAGAACCCTAACGCGATCTGTACGCTCCCGTATACATGCCTCGGGAGCTGTGAGGGGAGACACACATGGCCGTGGCCCGCACGCCCCGTGGCAGGTGGATCGAGGCGGGACTGCGGGCGCTGACCGTCGGCGGCCCGGACGCCGTGCGCATCGAGGCGCTGGCCCAGTCGCTCGGCGTCACCAAGGGCGGCTTCTACGGGTACTTCCGCAACCGGGACGCGCTGCTCACCGAGATGCTCGACACCTGGGAGCGTGCGGTCACCGACGACGTGATCGAGCAGATCGAGAGCGGCGGCGGGGACGCCCGGGGCAAGCTGGAGAGGCTGTTCACCATCGCCTCCTCCACCGAGGAGCCGGTCACGGGCATCCCGGTGGAACTCGCCATCCGTGACTGGGCCCGCCGCGACCCGTCCGTCGCCGAACGCCTCCGGCGCGTGGACAACCGGCGCATGGACTACCTGCGCAGCCTCTTCGCCGAGTTCTGCACCGACCCCGACGACGTGGAGGTCCGCTGTCTGCTCGCCTTCTCCCTGCGCGTCGGCCAGCACTACATCGCGGCCGAACACGGCTCGCGCAGCCGCGCGGAGGTCATGGAGATGACCCGGGGCTGGCTGCTCCGGTAGCGGCGGGACGGCGGGACCGCACCGACGCGGTCCCCGCACTCAGGACTGGGGCCGCTTGCCGTGGTTGGCGGCGTGCTTGCGGCGTGCCTTCTTCTTGCGGCGTCGCTTCGAGGACATACCGGCCTCCTGCGGACGTGAGCGTGCACCGCCGTGCCCGGCGGCATCCGACCAGCCCCAGGCAACCACCCTTTCCGCACGCCCGCGACTCAGGCTCCGGGCTCTCCCGTACCGGGTTCAGGAAGGCGGCGGATAGACCAGGTGCCCGTCCCGCACCCGCGCGTGCTCGTTGAGGACGGCAGGCTTCGTCACCGTCGGGGACATGATGTGGACGACCTCCGCACCGGCGACGATCAGCGCGTCGGTGATCAGCCGGCGATGGCACCGCCAGGGCACCGCCTCGCTGCACATGATCGCCGGCCGTTCGTGCCCGGCCAGGTCCAGCAGCTCGTCGAGGCCCTCCCGGAACTCGTCGGTCGCCATGTAGTCGGCGTAGTCCCGGAACGCCTTGACCCGCCAGGCCCCGTTGGCGCTGGGCACACCCGCCGGAGTGTGCCGGCGACCGCCCAGCGCGCGGATCCAGCGGTACCGGATGTCGGGCGGCAGCGCGTGGACGAGGGCCTCCTGGTTCCACTGCGGGAACTTCCGCGACGACGGATAGGAGCGGACGTCCACCAGACAGGTGACGCCGTTGCGGCGCAGCATCCGCACCACCTCCCCGACCTCCCGGGTCGAGTGCCCCACGGTGCAGATCCGGTTCACCCTTCCCGAGTCTAGGCCCGAGGCCCCGAAGCCGGCGTTCTCCGGCCGCCGGTCGGGCTGTCAGTGCCGCATGGCAGAGTGCCCGGCATGACCGAAGCCAACGCTCAGGCCGATCTTCTCCGTTATCTCCAGGACGCCCGCGGCGCGCTGCTGTGGAAGCTGGAGGGGCTCTCCGAGTACGACATGCGCCGTCCGCTGACTCCCACCGGCACCAATCTGCTGGGGCTGGTCAAGCACCTCGCCAGGGTGGAGCTGGGGTACTTCGGTGACACCTTCGGGCGGCCGTTCTACGACGGGGAACGGGCGCCCGACCGGTACCGGGACGACGCCGAGGAGAACGCCGGCATGTGGGCCACGCCGGAGGAGACCCGCGAGGAGATCGTGGGGCTGTACCGGCAGGCGTGGCGGCACGCCGACGCCACCGTCGCGGCCCTCGGCCTGGACGCGGTGGGGCAGGTCCCTTGGTGGCCCGAGGGGCGGCGCGAGACGACCCTGCACCACGTCCTCGTGCGGGTCCTCGCCGACACCCAGCGCCACGCCGGCCAGGCCGACATCGTGCGCGAACTCATCGACGGCTCGGTGGGCTGGCTCCCGGGCAACGACAGCCTGCCGCAGGCCGACCGCGAGCAGTGGGAGAACCACCGCCGCCGGGTGGAGGAGGCCGCGCGCAAAGCCGGCGGGGTCGGCTGAACGGAGCGCCCGCCGCGGCCAGTTCGCGGGTCGCCGGCCCATGGCCGGGGCGGCGCCCCGCCCGGTACGCTCGCCGCTGCGACGGCGCCGACGCGAGGGGGGCCAGAGCCGGTGACACTTCAGGTGCGCGGGATCGTGCTGCCGGAGCGGGAGGAGCGGTCCTTCTGGATCGACGGCGACCGGCTCCGCACCGAACCGGTCCCCGGTGCCCGGCTCGTCGTGGACGGCGGCTGGCTGCTGCCCGGCCTGGTCGATGTGCACACCCATCCGGGCACCGAGGACGTCGGCACGCCGTTCTGCGACGAGACGCTGCGCCGTCATCTGACGGACCACCGGGACGCCGGTGTCCTGGCCGTGCGCACCCCCGGATCGGCGGCACGCATCCCCGGCTGGGTGGACGAGGACCCGGAACTGCCCCGGGTGCGGTCGGCCGGGCGCTGGCTGGCCACACCGGGCCGCTTCTTCCCGGGCTTCGGACGTGATGTGAGCGAGGCGGACCTGGTGCGCGCCGCCGTCGAGGAGGCGCGGGCGTCGTCCGGCTGGTGCAAGGTGATCGCCGACCGGAGGCACGACGAACCGCCCCTGCCCGCCGGTGTTCTCACCGCCGTGGTGGAGGCGGTGCACGCGATCGGCGGGCGCGTGGCCGCCCACTGCCAGACCGCCGGAGGCTGCCGCAACGCCGTGCGGGCCGGCGTGGACGGCCTGGAGCACGGCATGCATCTCGACCCCGGTCTGATCGACCGGATGGCCGCTCAGGGCACCGCCTTCGTGCCGACCCTCACCGCCTTCGCCGCCGGCGTCGACCGCAAGCGCGCGGAGGAGCCGAGCGCCCGCCGCGACTGGTGGCTGGACGGCTGGCGCGGTCTGCCGCCGAACGTCAGGGCCGCCCACGAGGCCGGGGTCACGGTCCTCGCGGGAACGGACGGCTTTCCCTGCGGCACCGTCAGCTCCGAGGCGGACTGGCTGGTGAGGGCCGGATTGCCCGCCGAGGCGGCGCTCGGCGCGGCCTCCTGGGCGGCACGCTCCTGGCTCGGCCTGCCGGGACTGGTGGACGGGGCACCGGCCGACCTCGTCGCCTACGACACCGATCCCACCGCCGACCGTCGGCGCTCGCGCACCCGAGCCGTATCGTCCTGCGCGGCCGGGTGATCGCCTGACGCCTCGCCGGACCGGCACGGCAGGCGCCGGACGACGTCCGTCCGCGGGCGGCTCCGGCACGGAAAACGTCCGGTCCGTGAGGGTTGGGTGAGGGGATGGTCACGAATCTCGCCCAGGCTCTCGTTTGATCTTCAACCAGCCCTGCCAGCAGGGGCTTTGCCCTCAGGTTGGCTCAACTATGAGCGGACCTTGTGGAGATGACACCTGACACAGCGTCAGTCGGCTAGCGGAGGCATTGATCTGGTCGCGACAAGTGGTCACGCTTCTCGTCATCCTCCGACGCCTCGCCGCGCCGGAGGTGAATCCCCCCACTGACGAGGAGACCCCTCTTCATGACGCATCAGACGCACACCGGTGCACGCAAGCTCACCACCGCGGCGATAGCGGTGGCCGCCGCGACCTCCGCGGCACTCCTCACCGCGCCGGCCGCCCACGCCGAGCCTCCCCAGGGCACCGTCTTCGGCCTCGGAGCCGAGAACACCGTCGACGGCAGCTTCATCGTCCTCCTCGACGAGAAGACCTCCGCCGGTGAGAAGAAGGACCTGGCCCGCGAGTACGGCGGCAAGCTCAGCCGGACCTACGGCTCGGCCGTCAACGGCTTCTCCGCCACCGGGCTGACCGAGACCGAGGCCAAGCGCCTCGCCGCCGACCCCGCCGTCGGCACCGTCGTCGCCAACCGCACCCTGCACACCACCGCCACCCAGGACAACCCCCCGTCCTGGGGCCTGGACCGGGTCGACCAGACCGACACCGCGGGCGACAGCAGGTACACCTACCCCGACAAGGCCGGCGAGGGCGTCACCGCCTACGTCATCGACACCGGTGTGCGCATCACGCACAAGGACTTCGAGGGCCGCGCCAAGCACGGCTACGACGCCGTCGACAACGACGACACCGCCGACGACGGCAACGGCCACGGCACCCACGTCGCCGCAACCATCGCCGGCGCCCGGCACGGCGTCGCCAAGAAGGCCCGGATCGTGGCCGTCAGAGTCCTCGACGACAACGGCTCCGGCACCACCGAGCAGGTCGTCGCCGGCATCGACTGGGTCACCCGGAACCACCAGGGACCGTCCGTGGCCAACATGAGCCTCGGCGGCGCCGCCGACCCCGCCCTCGACGCGGCGGTCAGCAAGGCCATCGCCTCCGGCGTCACCTTCGCCGTCGCCGCCGGCAACGAGTCCACCGACGCCGGCCAGGGCTCGCCCGCCCGCGTGCCGGAGGCGCTCACCGTCGCCTCCAGCACCAAGGACGACGCCCAGTCCGACTTCTCCAACTACGGCTCCGTCGTGGACCTCTACGCCCCCGGCTCCGAGATCACCTCCGCCTGGAACGACAGCGACGACGGCACCAAGACCATCTCCGGCACCTCCATGGCCTCCCCGCACGTCGCGGGCGCCGCCGCGGTGTACCTGTCCGCCAACCCCGACGCCACGCCCGACGCCGTGGCCAAGGCGCTGACCGGGAAGGCCACCCCCGACAAGATCAGCAACCCGGGCACCGGAACCCCCAACAAGCTGCTGAGGGTCACCGAGTAGACCGCGCCACGCACCCGCCGGGGGCCGCGGAGGAGGGCGTCCTCCGCGGCCCCCGGCCCATGGAGTGGCCCGGCTCACATGGCGTATCCGCCCAGCCACCGACACGATGGTCTTCGTCACCGGCAGGCTGAAGGGATCACCAATGTTCCGCAAGGTGCTCGTCGCCAACCGCGGTGAGATCGCGATCCGGGCGTTCCGCGCGGGGTACGAGCTGGGCGCCCGTACCGTCGCTGTCTTCCCGTACGAGGACCGCAACTCGCTGCACCGGCTCAAGGCCGACGAGGCCTACGAGATCGGGGAGCCCGGCCACCCGGTGCGCGCCTATCTCTCCGTGGACGAGATCGTCCGCGCCGCGCGCCGCGCCGGAGCCGACGCCGTCTACCCGGGCTACGGCTTCCTCTCCGAGAACCCCGAGCTGGCCCGCGCCTGCGAACGGGCGGGCATCACCTTCGTCGGGCCCAGCGCCGACATCCTCGAACTGACCGGCAACAAGGCCCGCGCGGTGGCCGCCGCCCGCGAGGCCGGCGTCCCCGTCCTCGGCTCCTCCCAGCCCACCACGGACGTGGACGAGCTGCTGCGCGCCGCCGAGGACATCGGCTTCCCCGTGTTCGTCAAGGCCGTCGCGGGCGGCGGCGGGCGCGGCATGCGGCGCGTCGAGGACCCCGCCCAGCTGAGGGAGGCCGTCGAGGCCGCCTCACGCGAGGCGGCGTCCGCCTTCGGCGACCCCACCGTCTTCCTGGAGAAGGCCGTCGTCGACCCCCGCCACATCGAGGTGCAGATCCTCGCCGACGGCGAGGGCAACGTCATCCACCTCTTCGAGCGGGACTGCTCCGTGCAGCGCCGCCACCAGAAGGTCATCGAACTCGCCCCGGCCCCCGACCTCGACCCGGAGCTGCGCGAGCGGATCTGCGCCGACGCCGTGCGGTTCGCCCGGCAGATCGGCTACCGCAACGCCGGCACCGTGGAGTTCCTCCTCGACCGCGACGGCAACCACGTCTTCATCGAGATGAACCCGCGCATCCAGGTCGAGCACACGGTGACCGAGGAGGTCACCGACGTCGACCTCGTCCAGTCGCAGCTGCGCATCGCCGCCGGTGAGACCCTCGCCGACCTCGGGCTCTCCCAGGAGTCGATCACCCTGCGCGGCGCCGCCCTGCAGTGCCGCATCACCACCGAGGACCCGGCCAACGGCTTCCGCCCGGACACCGGCCGGATCAGCGCCTACCGCTCGCCGGGCGGCTCCGGCATCCGCCTGGACGGCGGCACCACCCACGCCGGCACCGAGATCAGCGCCCACTTCGACTCCATGCTGGTCAAGCTCACCTGCCGCGGCCGCGACTTCGCCACCGCCGTGAACCGCGCCCGCCGCGCCGTGGCCGAGTTCCGCATCCGCGGCGTGGCCACCAACATCCCCTTCCTGCAGGCGGTGCTCGACGACCCCGAGTTCCAGGCGGGACACGTCACCACCTCCTTCATCGAGCAGCGCCCGCACCTGCTGACCGCCCGTCACTCCGCGGACCGCGGCACCAAGCTGCTCACCTACCTCGCCGACGTCACGGTGAACAAGCCGCACGGCGAGCGGCCCGACCTGCCCGACCCGCTCACCAAGCTGCCGCCGCGCCCCACCGGACAGCCGCCCGCCGGCTCCCGGCAGCGGCTCACCGAACTCGGCCCCGAGGGCTTCGCCCGCTGGCTGCGCGAGTCGCCCGCCCTCGGCGTCACCGACACCACCTTCCGCGACGCCCACCAGTCGCTGCTCGCCACCCGGGTGCGCACCAAGGACATGCTGGCCGTCGCCCCCGTGGTCGCGCACACCCTGCCGCAGCTGCTGTCCCTGGAGTGCTGGGGCGGCGCCACCTACGACGTCGCCCTGCGGTTCCTCGCCGAGGACCCCTGGGAGCGGCTGGCCGCCCTGCGCGAGGCGGTCCCCAACATCTGCCTGCAGATGCTGCTGCGCGGCCGCAACACCGTCGGCTACACCCCGTACCCGACCGAGGTCACCGACGCCTTCGTGCAGGAGGCGGCGGCCACCGGCATCGACATCTTCCGCATCTTCGACGCGCTCAACGACGTCAGCCAGATGCGGCCCGCCATCGAGGCCGTGCGCGAGACCGGCACCGCCATCGCCGAGGTCGCGCTCTGCTACACGGCCGACCTGTCCGACCCGGGCGAGCGCCTCTACACCCTCGACTACTACCTGCGCCTCGCCGAGCAGATCGTCGAGTCCGGCGCCCATGTGCTGGCCGTCAAGGACATGGCGGGACTGCTGCGCGCCCCCGCGGCGGCCAAGCTGGTGTCCGCGCTGCGCCGCGAGTTCGACCTGCCGGTGCACCTGCACACCCACGACACCGCAGGCGGCCAGCTCGCCACCTACCTCGCGGCGATCCAGGCCGGGGTGGACGCGGTCGACGGGGCCGTGGCGTCCATGGCCGGCACCACCTCCCAGCCGCCCCTGTCGGCGATCGTCGCCGCGACCGACCACTCCGAGCGCCCCACCGGGCTCGACCTCCAGGCCGTCGGCGACCTGGAGCCGTACTGGGAGAGCGTCCGCAAGGTCTACGCCCCCTTCGAGGCGGGCCTCGCCTCCCCGACCGGCCGCGTCTACCACCACGAGATCCCCGGCGGCCAGCTGTCCAACCTGCGCACCCAGGCCATCGCCCTCGGCCTCGGCGACCGCTTCGAGGACATCGAGGCGATGTACGCCGCCGCCGACCGCATGCTCGGCCGCCTGGTGAAGGTCACCCCCTCCTCCAAGGTGGTCGGCGACCTCGCCCTGCACCTGGTGGGCGCGGGCGTCTCCCCGGACGACTTCGAGGCCGGCCCCGGCCGGTACGACATCCCGGACTCCGTGATCGGCTTCCTCCACGGCGAGCTGGGCACCCCGCCCGGCGGCTGGCCCGAGCCGTTCCGCACCAAGGCGCTCAAGGGCCGCCCCGCACCCAAGCGGGTCCAGCAGCTGTCCGCGGACGACCGGGCCGGACTGGCCAAGGACCGGCGGGCCACCCTCAACCGGCTGCTGTTCCCCGGACCCACCCGCGAGTTCGAGACGCACCGTCAGAGCTTCGGCGACACCAGCGTCCTGGACAGCAAGGCCTTCTTCTACGGCCTGCGTCCGGGCAAGGAGTACGGCGTCGACCTCGAGCCCGGTGTGCGGCTGCTCATCGAGCTGCAGGCGGTGGGCGACGCGGACGAGCGCGGCATGCGCACCGTGATGTCCACCCTCAACGGCCAGCTGCGGCCCATCCAGGTCCGCGACCGGGCGGCGGCCTCCGACGTCCCGGTCACCGAGAAGGCCGACCGGAACAACCCGGGCCATGTCGCGGCGCCCTTCGCGGGCGTGGTGACCCTCGCCGTCTCCGAGGGCGACGAGGTGGAGGCGGGCGCCACGGTCGCCACCATCGAGGCGATGAAGATGGAGGCGGCGATCACGGCCCCCAAGGCCGGCACGGTCGGCCGCCTGGCCATCAACCGCATCCAGCAGGTCGAGGGCGGCGACCTCCTCGTCGAACTCACCTGACGACACCCCCGCGCGTCGCGCGGGGAGGCGCCGGCCCGGCACCTCCCCGCGCGGCTCCATGTCTCCAGGTAACCCCTTAGGACTCCAGCCGTAGTACTGTGCCTGAAGTACTCTGAGTCCGCGCAGCACTCGCACAGGACCGGGAGGGGCCATGGTGAGGCGGAACGACCAGCGGCGCGCCGCCCTCGTCGACGCCGCGATCGAGGTACTGGCCAGGGAGGGCGCCCGCGGCCTGACCTTCCGGGCGGTCGACAGCGAGGCCCGAGTCCCCACCGGGACGGCGTCCAACTACTTCGCCAACCGCGACGACCTGCTCCTGCAGGCCGGAGCCCGGGTCTACGAGCGGCTCCAGCCCGACGAGGCCACCATCGCCCGCCAGCGGGCCGCCGGACGGGACCGCGAGACCTATGCGCAGCTGATGCGCGAACTCGTCGGCCGCATCGCCTCCTTCCGCACCGGATACCTGGCCCTGCTGGAACTGCGCCTGGAGTCCACCCGCCGGCCCGGCCTGCGCAAGCTGCTCACCGAGCGGGTCCGCGCGGACGTCGAGGCCAACGTCTCCTACCACGAGGCGTCCGGCCTGCCCGGGGACGCCACCGCCGTGAAGCTGCTCTACCTGGCCCTCAACTGGCTCATCGTGGAGCAGCTGACCCTGCCGGAGGTGTTCGGGGAGGCCGAGCGGGAGCGGCTGGTGACCGCCGCGGTCGAACGCATCGTGGCCGCCGGGTAGGCCCGGACGGCTCCGGGCGACAGGCGATTGTCAGTGGCCGGTGTCACGCTGAGTCGAGGAGCAATCAGCGAAAGGGAACCATCGTGATCACCACCGACTACGCCCCCGGTGCCCCCTGTTTTCTCGACCTCGGTGCCCCCGACGTCCCGGCCGCCGCGGCCTTCTACCGCTCGGTGTTCGGCTGGGACTACGAGGCCATGGAGGCCGAGGGCGACGAGAACATGGAAGGGGGGATGTTCCGCAAGGACGGCAAGATCGTCGCCGGGCTCGGCAAGCTCACCGAGAAGGGCGCCCGGTCGGCCTGGATGATCTACTACAGCGTCCCCGACGTCGATGCCACCACCCAGGCCGTGGAGCGGGCCGGCGGCACCGTCCGGGCCGCGCCCATGGACCTCGACGAATGGGGCCGGATGGCCCAGTACACCGATCCGCTGGGCGGCCAGTTCGCCGTCTGGCAGCCGGGCACCAGCAAGGGCATGGAACTGGTGGACCAGCCGGGCTCACTGTGCTGGACCGAGCTGATGACCACCGACGTCGCCGCGGCCAAGGAGTTCTACACTCAGGTCTTCGGCTGGCAGTACACCGAGATGGGCATGCCCGGCGGTGGCGGCACCTATCACATGATCACCCCGGCCGGGCAGCCCGAGGAGCGCATGCACGGCGGCATGGTGCAGCTCGGCAAGGAGGACCTGTCGGTCAACAAGGGCCGGCCGTACTGGCACCCGGTCTTCGCCGTCGACGACTGCGACGCGGCCGTCGCCGGCACCACCGAGAACGGCGGCACCGTACAGATGGGCCCGGAGGACGCCGAGGGCGTGGGCCGGCTGGCGGTGTGCCTGGACCGGGCCAACGCCGACTTCGTGGTGCTCAAGCCGTCTGACGGCTGAGCATCCGCCCGCGAGGGGGCCGGCTCGCGAGCCGCGAGCACCCGCCCGGCCCCCGCATCTTCAACGGCTGGTCAGAATCACGAGCCGCTGGGTGGCGCGCGTCATCGCGACATAGTGGTCGACGGCTCCCTCGATGCCTTCGCCGAAGTTCTCCGGATCGACGAGGACGACCAGGTCGGACTCGAGGTGTGCTGCGCGCCTCGCAACGTGGGCCGTGCGCCTCGCGGCGGCTACGTGTTCCCGGAGCGGGAACCGGAGCGGGAACCGGCGTGCGAGCGGGCCGCGCGTCGGGCTGCCGCACCCGCGGGCCCGCCCTGAGCGGTCCGGCGGCGACGCCCCCGCGACGAGCCGGGCGACGACTTCTGTGATGCCTGCGACGACTTGGCCGACGCGACCGGCACATTGATCACCACGGGCACGCCGGACGGCTGCCGGGCACCGGTGATGCGGCTGAGCTCCGCCTCGCCCGAACGCACCGAGGTGGTCCGCGCGGTGACCCCGGCCATGGCCATCAGACGGCTCATATCGCGCTGTTGATCCGGCGTCACCAGAGTGACCACACTGCCGGATTCGCCGGCGCGTGCCGTGCGTCCTCCGCGGTGCAGATAGTCCTTGGGGTCGGTGGGCGGATCGACGTTGACCACCAGGTCCAGGTTGTCGATGTGGATGCCGCGCGCCGCCACATTGGTCGCCACCAGCACGGTGACCTGACCGCTCTTGAACTGGGTGAGCGTGCGAGTGCGCTGGGGCTGGGACTTGCCGCCGTGCAGGGCCGCGGCACGCACTCCGCTGCTCAGCAGGTGCTTGGTCAGCCGGTCGGCGGCGCGCTTGGTGTCCAGGAACATGATGACCCGGCCGTCCCGCGCCGCGATCTCGGTGGTGGTGCGCCGCTTGTCGGTGTCCTGCACGTGCAGCACGTGGTGCTCCATCGTGGTGACGGTACCCGCGGACGGGTCCACCGAGTGCACCACCGGGTCGTGGAGGTAGCGGCGGACCAGCCGGTCGACGTTGCGGTCGAGGGTCGCCGAGAACAGCATGCGCTGCCCGGTTGGCTGCACCTGGTCGAGAAGCGCGGTGACCTGCGGCATGAAGCCCATGTCGGTCATCTGGTCGGCCTCGTCGAGCACGGTGACGGCGACCTCGTCCAGCCGGCAGTCGCCCCGGTCGATCAGATCCTTCAGCCGTCCCGGCGTCGCCACGACGACCTCGGCCCCGGCGCGCAGCGCGTCGGCCTGCCTGCCGATCGACATCCCGCCGACCACGGTGGCCAGCCGCAGGTGCATGGCGCGGGCGTAGGGCGTCAGGGAGTCGGTGACCTGCTGAGCCAGTTCACGGGTGGGTACCAGGACCAGGGCCAGGGGCTGCCGGGGCGCGGCGCGGCGGCCCGCGGTGCGGGCCAGCAGCGCCAGGCCGAAGGCGAGCGTCTTGCCCGAGCCGGTGCGGCCCCGCCCGAGGACGTCACGACCGGCCAGGGAGTTGGGCAGGGTCGCGGCCTGGATCGGGAAGGGGACGGTCACGCCCTCGTGGCCGAGGGCGTCGAGCAGCGGGGCGGGCAGGTCGAGGCCGGCGAACGACTCGACGGCGGGCAGGGCCGGCGTCTTGGTGACCGGCTGGGCGAACTCGGCCTGCGGTGCGGTGCGTTGACGTCCGACGCCGTCCGTGCGGCGCGGGGCGCCGGAACGGCCGGCGCGGCCGGCTGCGCTGCGGCCGGCCGCGGTGCTGCCGGAGGGGGCGGACGTGCGGGATGTGCGTGCTCGGCTCATACGAGACCTTCAGACTTCCTTGATGCGGCACGTATCAAGGAAGTCGCGCGTGAGGCCGCGCGGAATCTCGCGAGAACGAACCGGGGTGAAAGGCGCGTCGAGGCGCCCGAAAAGGGATCGAGCCGGGGCCCGCACCCGAAGGTGCGGCCCGGCTGCGATGTGCGTATGCGTGTGGATCAGGCGGGAACGATGTTCTCGGCCGCGGGACCCTTCTGGCCCTGCGCGATGTCGAAGCTCACCTTCTGGCCCTCGTGGAGCTCACGGAAGCCCTGCGCGGCGATGGCCGAGTAGTGGGCGAAGACGTCGGCGCCGCCGCCGTCCTGCTCGATGAAGCCGAAGCCCTTTTCCGCGTTGAACCACTTGACGGTACCGGTTGCCATTTTTTCTCTCCTTCGGAACGGTGTCGGAGCTCCATATCGCACGGAACCCCGGTCGCCGTGATGATCACCCGTCGGAAAACGTTTCTGGCAACCACTACTGCAACTGATCCCGACACTATCACGCGGTAATCGCCGAAGCACGGTCGGCAATATCACTGCGTCCGGCACCGATCGGGGACGCTGCGGGGGAATATTCCGGAGGTCGGCCGAAAATTCCCCCACCAGGTGGCCGAATATTTCCGATCCGGGCACCGTCAGGGCCCGGACGTTCGCCGGCCGCCGGCCGCAGGCCGCCGGCCGCCGGCCGCAGGCGTGGGTGCGTGGGTGCGTGGGTACGGAGGGCGGGAGGTGCCCCGGCCGTGCCCGCCCCGGCAGAAAAGCTGCAGCCGCGACTAGAGTTGTCGTGCGGGAGGGAACCTGCTCTCCCGCGGCGGGTCACAGCCCCCGTGGCTCGCGGAAAGGTGCGCATGCCCTCGGAGCACAGGCCGGACACCGATGCCCGGCCGCCGGCCGGCGACCGGCTCGACGACGACCACTACCCGGCGTACACGATGGGCAGGGCCGCCGAACTGATCGGTGCCACGCCCGCCTTCCTGCGTGCCCTCGGCGAGACGGGGCTGATCACTCCGAGCAGGTCGGGGGGCGGCCACCGCCGCTATTCGCGCCACCAGCTGCGCATCGCGGCCCGGGTCCGCGAACTGGTCGACCAGGGGACGCCGATCGAGGCCGCCAGCCGCATCGTCGACCTCGAGGACCAGCTGGAGGCGGCCCACCGCGCTCACGCGGGACCAAGGGACACGTCGAACAGCCGCGACGAAACGCGCGAGTGAAAAATCTGTCCTCGCCGCACCAGAAATCTGTCTCCGCCGCATCAGGAAATGGCGGAACGGAAATCCGTGCTAGGCTTGACCTCGTTGCAGTTGTGGTTGCCCTTTGCGTCAGCGGTTTCATCCCGGGCAGGTAATCATCGACAGCGATGTGAGGGCCCGCACGGTGTGGGCCTGAAACTGTCTAGGAGTATGAATTATGGCCACCGGTACTGTGAAGTGGTTCAACGCGGAAAAGGGCTTCGGCTTCATCGCGCAGGACGGCGGCGGCGCCGACGTCTTCGCCCACTACTCGAACATCGCCGCGCAGGGCTTCCGTGAGCTCCACGAGGGCCAGAAGGTGAGCTTCGACGTCACGCAGGGCCAGAAGGGCCCGCAGGCGGAGAACATCGTTCCCGCCTGACGCACGTCTCGCTCCCGCACGGAGCATTCAGGAGGCCCGCACCCCACGTCTGGGGTGCGGGCCTCCTGCCGTTTCCAGGGCCGTCCCGTACCGGCGTCATCATGCACCGGCGTGGTCAGGGGCCGGACCGCCGGTCCGCGGGCATGGTGATGCGGGCGATCGCCTCGACGGTCAGGGACCGGTCGTGCGGCTGCTGCGCCAGCGCCCGATGCAGCGTCAGTCCCTCGATGAGCGCGTCCAGTTGGCGCGCGGTGTCCGGATCGAAGTGCTTCTCGAGGTGCACCCGGCTGCGGCGCATCCACTCGTGGGTGAGCTCGCGGTAGGCCGGCCGCCGGGCGGCGAGGGTGTAGAGCTCCTGGGTCAGCACCAGATCGCGCCGGCTCCCCTCCGACAGGGTGTGCACCAGGTCCGCCACGGCCGTGCGGGCCTGGTCGCGGCCGGCCGCGGCACCGAGGTGGGCGTCGAAGACCGCGACGATGTGGTCGGTGAAGCGGCGGAACGCCTCGCGCAGCAGTTCGTCGATGCCGTCGAAGTGGTAGGTCATCGACCCCAGGGGGACACCGGCGCGTGCGGCGATCCTGCGGTGGGAGACCCGGGCGATGCCCTCCTCGGCGATCAGGTCGAGGGTGGCCGCGATGATCCGTTCGCGCCGCTGGGGGTCGGTGTGCCCGGTGGCCATGGCACCTCCCTCACAGGGTGCGGACCGGGCGGGCGGGGTTGCCGACGGCGACCACACCCGCGGGCACGTCCTTGGTCACCACGGCACCGGCGCCGATGACGGAGTCGTCGCCGATGGTCACGCCGGGCAGGACGATGGCGCCGCCACCGAGCCAGACGTTGTCGCCGATGGTGATGGGCCGGGCGGCCTCCAGCTTGTCGCGCCGGGGCCGGGGCTCCAGCGGATGCGTCGGGGTGAGCAGCTGGACGCCCGGCCCGATCTGGCAGTCCTCGCCGATGGTGATGGCCGCGACGTCCAGCGCGGTCAGGTTGCAGTTGACGAAGGTACGCGCCCCGATGGTGATGTTGCTGCCGTAGTCGACATACAGCGGCGGCCGCACATGCGCCTCCTCACCCAGCCGGCCCAGCAGCTCCGCGAGGATCGGGCGGGCGGCCTCCGCGTCCTCGGCGTAGGCGGCCTGGTAGCGGGCGGCCAGCCGGACGGCCCGCTGCTGGCTGCGGGCGATCTCCGGATCGTCGGCGATGTAGAGATCGCCCGCCAGCATGCGTTCGAGATTGGTGCGCGGGTCGTCCGCGAAGTAGTCCGTGTCGTCCGTCGCCATGCCCGAGACGCTACCTCGTGGAGCGTACGAACGTACACTCCGGGCTCCCGAGGGTCCCGGGGGAGGCCTCGGCAGGCCCGGGGGAGTGCCCGGAGTCCTCAGCCGACGGGCGGCATGTCCGTAGGCTCCGAGTCGAGACCCGGCCGGCGCTTGCGCCAGGCGCCGCGGGTGAAGTCCGGGATCTCGACCGGCCGGCCACCTCTGGCCAGGGAGGCGGCGCTCAGCGGCACCGCCGAGCACCAGGCGGCCGAGTCGTACACATCGATGTCCGGCGCCAGTCCCGCACGCATCAGCTGCACGGTGCGCCACTGCAGGATGTAGTCCATGCCGCCGTGGCCGCCGTTGTTCGCCGCGTCGTCGCCCACCTTCTGCCACAGCCAGTGGTCGAACTCCTTGCGGTAGCTCTCGAAGTCCCGCCAGGTGTGGCCGCTGTGATCCGGCTCGATGTAGATCCGCGCGCCCGTGGGTGCCGGGCCCGCGTAGTCCTCGACGATGCCCCGGCTCCCGGCGAGCGTGTTGATCCGGCTGTAGGGGCGCGGCGAGCTCACATCGTGCTCCGCCCGGATGATCCGGCCCTTCGCCGTCTCGATCAGACAGGTGATCAGATCGCCGTTGATGTACGTCTCCTTCCAGGACGGGTGCCCCTTCGGGACGAAGCGCTCGCGGTAGTCCGCCAGCCCGCGCGGCTCGGTCGCGGTGGCCCGCAGGGTGACCATGCGGTCGCCGCGGTTGACGTCCATCGCCGCCGCGATCGGGGCCAGGCCGTGCATGGGGTAGAGGGACGCGGTGCTGCGGGTGTGCCACAGCCGCCGCCAGGAGTCGGTGTAGTACGTGTCGGAGAACAGCAGTTCGCGCAGGTCGTGCAGATAGCCGCCGTGCCCGTTGGTGATCTCGCCGAAGAGACCGGCGTGGGCCATCCTCAGCATGGCCAGCTCGTTGCGCCCGTAGCAGCAGTTCTCCGCCAGCAGCAGATGCCTGCGGGTGCGCTCCGAGGTGTCGACCAGGTCCCACAGCTGGCGCAGCTCGGTGGCGATGGGCAGCTCCACCACGGCGTGCCGGCCGCTCAGCAGGGCCGCCCGGCCGTGCTCGTAGTGGAACTCCCACGGCGTGGCGACGTACACCAGGTCGATGTCCTCCCGCTGCAGCATGCGGGCGTAGGACTCGGCCGACCCCCCGTACTCGGCGGGGCGCGGCTCGCCCTTGCTCTCCAGCCGGTCGGCGGCGCGCTTGGCCCGATCGGCGCGGATGTCGCAGACGGCGGTGACCGTGCAGCCCGGCACGGCCGCCCAGCCCGTCACCATGCCCGAGCCCCGGTTGCCCAGACCGATCACGGCGACCCGGACGGTCCGGTGGACGTCGAACGGAACGCCGATCATCGACTTCTGGCCCGGTCTGCGGCCCGGCGCCGCGCCGGTCGCGGCCACGGCGGCCGGAGCGGCGGACATACCGGCGGCGAGCGCGCCGGTGGCGACGGCTCCGCCCAGCAGAAGTCGGCGGGAGACAGCGGCGATCTCGGACATGACGGCAACACTCCTCGGTGGGCGGCCTGCATCACTGTCGGTGGAAGACTCTGCGGGCTTGGTGAGGCCATGTCAATATGTGCTCGATAGGCAGCCTTTTCGCGCACAACTGAGCACCGGTGGAAGATGAGGAGGCGTCACTTCTGTTCGGAGGACGGTCCGCGCGTGGAGAGGCCGGCGGCGCCGGTTCGCGGCAGAGTGGGGGGATGAACGCAGACGACCCGGCCACCCTCGCCCGAGCCAGGGTGGCGACCAGGCTGCCCGCCCAGGACCTGGACCGCGCCCGCCGCTTCTACGCCGACAAGCTGGGACTTGAGCCGGTCGACGAACGCCCCGGCGGGCTCCTCTACCGGGGCGCGGCCGGCGACTTCGTGGTCTTCCGGTCCACGGGCAGCTCGCCCGGCACCTTCACCCAGATGGCCTTCGAGGTCGACGACCTCGACAGCGCCGTGGCCGAGCTGCGGCGGCGGGGCGTGGTCTTCGAGGACGTCGACCTGCCCGGATTCCGCACCGTGGACGGCATCGCCGAGGTGGAGGGCAACTACCCGAGCAAGGGCGCACGCGCGGAGCGCGGCGTCTGGTTCCGGGACAGCGAGGGCAACCTGCTGGGCATCGGTGAACCGATCGCCTGACACGGCCGCTGTGCCGCACCGAAGGGCGCCGCGCCGGTGGCACAGTGACCGTATGTGCGGCCGATACGTAGCCACCCGCAGCCCCGAGGACCTCGTGCAGCTGTTCCAGGTCACCGACTGGCGCGCCGAGGAGAGACTCGAGCCGAGCTGGAACGTCGCCCCGACCGACCAGGTCTACGGCGTGCTCGAACGCCGCCCCCGGCGCGACGGCGACGACGGCGAGGTGCGCAGGCAGCTGCGCGCCCTGCGCTGGGGACTGGTGCCGTCCTGGGCCGACGACCTGAAGATCGGCGCCCGCCTGATCAACGCCCGGGTGGAGACCGTGCACGAGAAGCCCGCCTTCCGCCGGGCCTTCGTCAAGCGCCGCTGCCTGCTGCCGGCCGACGGGTTCTACGAGTGGCGCCGCATCGACGACCCGGCCACCGGCAGGAAGCGCAAGCAGCCGTACTTCATCCACGCCGAGGACGAGGAGGTGATGGCGCTCGCCGGGCTGTACGAGTACTGGCGCAACCCGGACGTCGAGCGGGACGACGACTCCGCCGCCTGGCTGATCACCTGCACCATCATCACCACCGAGGCCACCGACGCCGCCGGCCGGATCCACCCGCGCATGCCGCTCGCCCTCACCCCCGACCACTACGACGCATGGCTCGACCCCGCCCACCAGGACCCCGACCGGCTGCGGGCCCTGCTGACCACCCCCGCCGGCGGCCACCTGGACGCCCGCCCCGTCTCCCCGGCCGTCAACAACGTGCGCAACAACGGGCCCGAACTGCTCGAGGAAGTGGAAGTGCCAGAGCAGCCGTGACCCAGGCCCGCGGCACAGGAGTCGCCGGCGGCCGCATCCGGGGACCGAGCGGGGCAGAAGAGCCGACACGACCAACGACCAGGACCGATCCACCGCCGGGGGTCTCACGTGCAGGGCAGGCAGGACCACGACGGCACGCGCCCGCTGGATGTCGTGGTCGTGGGCGGCGGTGCGGCCGGGCTGAGCCTCGCCCACCGGCTGGCCTGCCGGAGCCGGCTCACCGTGACCGTCGTCGAACCGCCCGACGGTCCGCTCCGGCCACCCGAACGCACCTGGTGCTACTGGGCGGCGGAACCCGACGACTTCGCCGAGGCCGTCGAAGCCACCTGGTCCCGCCTGCGGGTCCACGGCCCCGACGGCACCGGCATCACCGTCGACCCCGCCCCGCTGCAGTACCGCATGCTGCGCTCCGCGCCGTTCGAGCGGCTGGTGCACTCCGCGCTCGACCGGAACCCCCGCACCACGCTGCTCCGCGCCACCGCCGAGACCGTGCGCGAGGTGCCCGGCGGCGCGGAGGTCCGCTGCACGGCACCCGACGGCCGGACCCTGACCCTGCGCGCCGCCCGGGTCTTCGACTCCCGCCCACCCCGCGTGCTCCCAGCGGCCAGGACCCTGCTGCTGCAGCACTTCCGCGGCTGGTTCGTGCGCACCGCGGCAGACAGCTTCGACCCGGCGGTCGCCGGCCTGATGGACTTCCGGGTGCCGCAGCCCCGCCACGGCCTCGCCTTCGGCTACGTGCTCCCGCTCGCCGCCGACCACGCCCTCGTCGAGTACACCGAGTTCTCCCGCGAGCCACTGGACCGGACCGCGTACGAGGCGGCGCTGGACCACTACTGCCGCAGCGTCCTGCGTCTCGGCCCGTACACCGTGGAGGCAGCCGAGCAGGGCGTCATCCCCATGACCGACGCCCGCTTCCCCCGCCGCACCGGGCCCGCCGTCTTCCGCATCGGCACCGCGGGCGGCGCCACCCGCCCGTCGACCGGCTACACCTTCGCCGCCGTCCAGCGGCAGAGCCGCGCCATCGCCGCCGCGCTGCGCGAGGGACGCGACCGGGTGCCGCACCCGCACGGCCGACGGGCGCTGGCCATGGACGCGGTACTGCTGCGCGCCCTCGACACCGGGCGGATCGACGGACCCGACTTCTTCACCCGGCTCTTCCGCCGCACCCCCGCCGAGCGCCTGCTGCGCTTCCTCGACGGCGCCACCTCACCCCGGGAGGACCTCGGCATCGGACTGCACACCCCCGTCGGGCCGATGCTGCGGACCGCGCTCGAACTTCCCTTCCTGCCCCGCCGCTCCCGGCCCGCGCCCAGCGCCACCCCCCGAGACGAAGAGAGCCGACGATGACCCTGCTGCGCGACCGCGACCTGGCCCGCGCCTTCGACCACGCCTCGCAGACCTACGACCGCCTCACCGCCCTCAACCCCGGCTACCGCTCCGAGCTGCTGCGCTCGGCGCGGCGCCTGCGTCTGCCGGACGACGGGGCCGGACTGCGTGTGCTGGACCTCGGCTGCGGCACCGGCGCCTCCACCCGCGCCCTGCTGCGGGCCGCGCCCCGCGCGCGGATCACCGCCGTGGACGCCTCCTCCGGCATGCTGCGCCGGGCACTTGAGAAGCCGTGGCCTGCGCAGGTGCGCTTCTTGCACATGACCGCCGAGGAGTTCGCGGCCGACGACGAAGGCCCCTTCGACGCGGTGCTCGCCGCCTACCTCTTCCGCAACGTCACCGACCCCGACCGGGTCCTCACGGCCGTGCGGACCCTGCTGCGACCGGGCGGACGGCTCGCCGTCCACGAGTACAGCCTCAGCGGCGCGCCCGTGCACCGGGCACTGTGGAACGCCGTCTGCCGAGGAGTGATCATCCCGGCGGGCACGCTCGGCGGGGACCGGGCGCTCTACCGGCACCTGTGGGCCAGCGTCCTCGGCTTCGACACCGCCCCCGCCTTCGCCGACCGGCTGCGCCGCGCGGGCTTCACCGGCGTGCGCGTCGGCCCCGTCGCCGGATGGCAGACGGGCATCGTGCACACCTTCCTGGCCCGCAACGGGTTCGCGGCCGGCGCCGGAACGGCCACGCCGCCCACCGCGGCCGCGACGACCGGGGAGACGCGGTGAGCGCCCCCGAGCGCGTCCCTCGGCGCGCAGCCAGGCGCGCCGCCCGCCGCGGCCGGGACCGCCGGGCGGAGATCGTGATGCCCGCCCCCGGCCGGGACCGGTTCGAGCCCGGCGACGCCCCGCACATCGCGGTGGCCGGCGGCGGGATCGCCGGTCTCGCCGCCGCCACTCTGCTGGCCGAACGCGGCGCCCGGGTGACCCTCTACGAGCGCGAACCCGCGCTCGGCGGACGGCTCACCGGGGGACCCACCCGGCTGGCCGACGGCTCCACGGCGACCATGACCCGCGGGTTCCACGCCTTCTTCCGCCAGTACTACAACCTGCGGGGCCTGCTGCGGCGCACCGACCCCGGCCTGACCGGGCTCACACCGCTGCCCGACTACCCGCTCCGCCACAGCGCCGGCCTCACCGACAGCTTCGCCCGCGTCCCGCGCACTCCGCCGCTCAGCGCGCTCGGATTCGTCGCGCTGAGCCCCACCTTCGGCTGGCGCGGCCTCGCCGCCCTGGACGCCCGCGCGGCGCTGCCCCTCCTCGACGTCCGCGTGCCCGAGGTCTACGACCGCTACGACTCCCTCAGCGCCGCCGCCTTCCTGGAACGCGTCCGCTTCCCCGAGGCCGCCCACCACCTCGCCTTCGAGGTGTTCTCCCGCAGCTTCTTCGCCGACCCGCGGGAGCTGTCCGCCGCCGAACTGCTGCTGATGTTCCACATCTACTTCCTCGGTTCCGCCGAGGGCCTGCTCTTCGACGTGCCCGACGAACCCTTCCCGCAGGCACTTTGGGGCCCGCTCGGCGCCTACCTCGAGCGCCTCGGCGCGACCCTGCGCACCGGCACACCCGTGCATGCCGTACAGCCCCGCGAGGACGGGGGAGTGGAGCTGCGCACCGACACCGGCACCCACCGGTACGACGCCGCGGTCCTCGCGCTCGACCCCGGAGGCCTGCGCCGCCTCGTCGCCCATTCCCCGGACCTCGGTACCGAGTTCTGGCGTGACGACATCGCCGCGCTGCGCACCGCGCCGCCGTTCCTGGTCTCCCGGATGTGGCTCGACCGCCCCGTGCGCGAGGACCGGCCCGGCTTC
Source organism: Streptomyces thermocarboxydovorans (assembly GCF_039524635.1). Lineage (NCBI taxonomy): Bacteria > Bacillati > Actinomycetota > Actinomycetes > Kitasatosporales > Streptomycetaceae > Streptomyces > Streptomyces thermocarboxydovorans. The sequence goes on from NZ_BAAAGU010000018.1 coordinate 79,688, forward strand.
CTCGGCACCAGCGGCTACGACGGCCTGGACAACATCAGCGTCCTGGAACGCTACGAGGGCGAGGCCGCCCGCTGGGCCGCCCGCACCGGGGGCTCGGTCGTCGAACTGCACGCCTACGCGGTGCCCGACGGCACCGAACGGGAGAAGATGCAGCGGCTGCTGGTCGAGCAACTGCACCGGGTGTACCCGGAGACCCGCCCGGCGCGGATCGTCGACGCCCGCCACGAGTGGCACGACGACTGCCCGCTGTTCGAAGTCGGCGCCTACCGGCGGCGCCCGGCCGTGCGGACACCGGATCCCCGGATCACCCTGGCCGGCGACGCGATCCGCTGCGACCTTCCCGTGGCGCTGATGGAACGAGCGGCCACCACCGGCTTCCTCGCGGCGGGCGCGCTGCTCGCCCGGTGGAACGTCAAGGGCCAGGTGCTGTGGACGGTGCCCCGAGCGGGCCGCTCCCGGGTCCTGCGGGCCCTGAACGCCCTCGCCGGCCGCTGATCCTTCCCGCGTTCAGCCGGGGAAGCGCCCCGCGCTCACTCGGTCAAGTGCCCCGCGCTCACCACGGTCAAGCGCCCCGTGCTCATCCCGGGAAGCGCCCGGTGCTGCGCAGTTCCCAGCGGCGCTCGGCGTAGGCGAGGTCGTCGCGCCACAGCCTTCCGGACGCGCGGCGGATCAACGGGCGCAGGAGGGGTGCGGCAGCGGACGCCAGGGCGAAGCCGCGCCGGTCCGAGGCGGCGACGACCGCCTCCACCACGGCGGTCCGGGGCCGTGCGGCGCCCTCGGCGGTCAGCGGCGTGGCATGGGTCTCCACCACGGAGGTGGCCCCCTCGCCCTCGGCGATCCGCATCACCACGGTGCGCGGCTCGGGCGCGGTGAACTCGGCCCGCACCGGCACCACCAGACGGCCCGCCACCCGGAACGACACCTCCACGACGAACCTGTCGTCCACCTCGCCGCCGGAACCGGCCTCCGGCGCCTGCGCCACCTTCAGGTCGACGAAGGAGTAGGGGTGGAACCAGGCGCCGTGCCACGGGTCCAGCCGGTTGGCGACCACGTCCTGCGGCTCGCACCGCCCCACCGCCGTGTGCACCGCGTCCACGATCCGGCCGGGCGCGGGCCGCACCGGCACCACCGGACGCTCCAGCGGCTCCTCGCCGCCGACCGCGTCCAGCCGCACCCACACCAGCACCCCGTCGTCATGGACCGGGAACGGCTCCCAGCCCGGGAACGGGGCACCGTCCAGGGCGAGTCCGTGCCAGCGGCAGACCAGCTCCCCGCACACCACCACCCCGGAACGCAGCGGCGCACCCAGGTGCGGGCACGCTCCCGGCCCCGCGTGCAGCTCCCCGGTGTCCGAGCGCCACAGCACCACCTCCACGCCGCCCACCGTCCGCCCGCGCGGCGGACCGCCGGCCCGTACGTCCCGCGAGGCGCCGACGACGAACCAGTTGCCCGACGGGCGGGCACCGGCCCGCTTCAGCGCGTTGGCGATCAGCCCCGGACGCGCCGCACGCCAGGTGGGCTCCTGCCCCGACCATCCCGGCCCGCTGCGCCGCCGGCGCAGCGGAGGCGTCCAACGGGCCCTGCCCGCGCGCTCCTTGCCCGTACGCTCACCGTTCACCCGGTCACTCACGGCCCGCACTCCCTCCGCCGAACGCCTCCGCCTCTCTCCCGACCCCGGCCGCAGGGCGCACCGACGCCCCCGCCAGCCGCCCGCGGCACCGCGCTCCCAGCACCTGCGCGACCCCTGCCGCGGCCGTCACCGCACGGCGCCCGCGCGAGACCACGGCACGGGAGTGCAGCACCCGGTAGTCGTGCCGGGCGATGGCGTCGAGGATGCCGCCGTACAGGACGTAGGCGGTACGGATGCAGGGCCTGACCCTCGGGTCGAGCATCGCGATGCCCGGCTCCGCCTCCCGGTACACCCGCCGCGTCAGGGCCTCGGCGGCCATGAACGCCGCCCGGACGCGCGGGTCGTGACGCCCCGTGCGCCGGCTCCACTCCAGCAGCGGCCGGTCCACACCGTGGGCGGTCAGCAGATCCGCGGGCAGATAGACCCGGCCCCGGTCCAGATCCTCGCCCACGTCCCGCAGGAAGTTGGTGAGCTGGAACGCCACACCGAGCGCCGCCGCGTGCGGCGCCGCCTCCTCGCGGGGGACGACCGTGCCGAGCACCGGCAGCATCTGCAGCCCGATCACCGCCGCCGAACCGTGCATATAGGCCCGCAGATCGGCGTAGGTCGGGTAGTCCGTGACGCTGAGGTCGCTGCGCATCGAGGCCAGGAAGTCGGCGAACAGCGTGGGGTCGATGGCATACCGCTCGGCGGTGTCCGCAACCGCGCGCACCACGGGTTCGTCCCCGCCGCCGGTGCGCAGCCCGCGCGCCAGATCGCCCTCCAGACGCCGCAGCATGCGGTCGCGCTCGGCGGGCGTCAGCCGCCGGTCCAGGTCGTCGACGATGTCGTCCGCCCAGCGTGCGAAGCCGTAGAGCGCGTGCACCGCGCTGCGGCGCTCCAGCGGCAGCAGGCGGGTGGCCAGGAAGTAGGTCCTGCCGTGCCGGGCGTTCAGCCTGCGGCAGCACTGGTAGTCGGCGCGCAGTCCGGGATCCGTGATGCCCGCGGCGTCCAGTTCACGCCTGCTCATCGCTGCCCTCCCGGGTGGACACGGCGGCGGCCGCCCCGGCGCCGGGCACGGCGGACGGGCGGCACGGCGCACTCCGGCCGGAGCCCGGACCTGGCCCCGACGACACGGCTGAGGCGGCCGTCCGAGCGGACCCACGCCGTGCCGGGACGCCGCCGGTGATCCGGGCGGCCGCCAGCTTGCCGCTGAGCAGCACCGTCGGCACCCCGACGCCCGGCGTCGTCCCGCACCCGGCGAGCACCACGTTCTCCAGACCGCGCACCAGGTTGCGCGGCCTGAACGGCCCGGTCTGCGCGAAGGTGTGGGACACCGAGAAGGGGCTGCCGGCCGCGTGGCCCTGCGCCGTCCAGTCCCACGGCGTCACCAGCATCTCCCGCTCGACGGAGGCCGCGAACCCGTCGAGGCCCCGCCGCTCGAGCTCCCCGACCAGCCGGTCCCGGTAGCGGGGACCCAGATCCCGCCAGGCCGTCGCGGACGGGCCCACCGCGGTGTTGGGGCAGGGCGCCAGGACGTAGTGCAGATGCCGGCCCGGCGGTGCCAGCGAGGTGTCGTGCGTGGTGGGCCGGGTGATGAGCAGGGACGGATCGCTCATCGGCTCCCCTTTTCGGGTCAGTTCGTCGAAGGTGCTCTCCCAGGCCGCCCCGAACGACAGCGTGTGGTGCGCCAGATGGGACCAGGTGCGGTCGGTCCCGGCGTGCAGGATCACCGCCGAGGGCGAGTGCCGCAGCCGCACCGGCCGCCGCGGCGCGCCGCCCAGCAGCCGGTGGGCGGTGGACAGTTCGCAGGTCAGCACCACCGCGTCACAGGCGATGCGCTCACCGGATTCCAGCCGTACGGCCCGCACCCGTCCGGCCGGGCGCTCCAGCGACGCCACCCCGTCCGACCAGCGGAAGGCGGCACCGGCGTCGGCCGCCGCGTCCGCCATGGCCCTCGGCAGGGCGTGCATGCCGCCCTTGGGGAACCACACGCCCGCCACCGTGTCCATGTAGGCGATCACGGCGTACGCGGCGAGGGCACGGGCGGGGGCGACACCGGCGTACAGCGCCTGGAAGGAGAACACCCGGCGCAGCCGCGGATCGGACAGGAAACGGCAGATCCGCCGGTCCAGACGGCCGAACCCGCCCAGCGCCGCAAGCCGCGCCAGGTCCGGGTGCAGCAGTTGCAGCGGCGAGTCGAAGTTCGTGTCGATGAAGTGCCGCAGCTGCGCCCGGTACAGCTGCCGCAGCCAGCGGCGCAGCCGGCGGTAGCCCGCGGCCTCCTCCGGCCCGGCGAAGCGCCGCACCTCCTCCTCCATCGCCTCGCCGTCGGTGTGGACGTCGAGCAGGGTCCCGTCGGCGAACTGCGCCCGGTACGCCGGGTGCAGCCCCAGCAGCTCGACCCGCCGGGCGAGGCTGTCGCCGACGGCGGCGAAGGCCTCGTCGGCGAACTCGGGCATCGTCAGCACCGTGGGACCGGTGTCCACCTGGTAGCCGCCGAGCCGCACCCGGCCCGCACGGCCGCCCGGACCCGGATCGCGCTCGACCACCGTCACCCGGCGCCCGGAGCCCAGCAGATGCAGCGCACACGCCAGCCCGGAGAGCCCGGCGCCCACGACGACGACATGATCGGTGCGTCCCGGTACGGTCCTCACGCGTCCCCCTCGGTGCCTGCGGGGGCCACTCCCGAGGCGCGCCGGACCAGCGCCGCGAATTCCCGCCGCACGGCCTCGGAGGCGCCGGTGCGCGCGAAGTGCTCCACGCCGGAGGCCGCCAGCTCCGCGATCCTCGACTCCATCACGGCACGGGCGCCGATACGTTCCAGCGCCGCCCGCATGCGCGCCACGTCGGCGTCCGACCTGGGGTGCGTGCCGGGCGCCAGCGCCTCGGCGGCCTCCTGGTCCCCGGAGGCCTCCGCGAGCCGCAGGCCGACGGCCAGCAGACAGGTGAGCTTGCGGCCGCGCAGATCGTCGTCGGCCGGTTTGCCGGTCACCGCCGGGTCGCCGAAGGCGCCGAGCAGATCGTCCCGGAACTGGAAGGCGAGGCCCGCACAGCGCCCGGCCCGGCGCAGCGCGTCCAGGGTGCGCGGCTCGGCGGCGGCCAGCGCCGCGCCCAGCGCCAGCGGGCGTTCCACCGAGTACAGGGCGCTCTTCAGCGTGGCGATCGACACCGCCTCGTCGACGCCGCCGTCACCCGACGCCTGCGCATGCAGGTCGCGGTACTGACCGGCGACCATCTCGCCGCGCATGGCCCGCCATTCGCCGTGCAGCCGGGTCCCGTACGGCGACTCCAGCGCCGTCTCGGTGAGCAGATCGTCCGCCCAGGTCAGCGCCAGATCACCGGCCAGCACCGCGGTGGCGGCGCCGAACGACTCCGGCGCGCCGGTCATCCGGGCTGCGCGGTGCATGCGGGCGAGGTCCACGTGCACGGCGGGGGCGCCCCGGCGCAGCGGCGAGCCGTCCATCAGGTCGTCGTGTATGAGGGCGCAGGCCTGGAGCAGTTCCAGGGCGGCGCCGGTGCGCAGCACCGCCGTGGCGTCACCGGTCCCGCCCGCCGCCCGCCAGCCGCACCAGACGAACGCGGTGCGCAGCCGCTTGCCGCCGCGCCGCACCAGCGCGCCGACCCGGCCGGCCACGTCCCGGGCGAACACCGGGTCCACCTCGCCGGCCTGCCGCATCCCCGCGTCGAGCACCTCGTCGAGGAGCGCCTCCAGGTGCCGCACCGCGTCCAGCGCCGAACGCGGCCGGCCGGGGCCCGTGCCCTCGGTGCACGGCACGGTGGCGCGTCCGGCCGCGTCCGCCCTGGTCGTCCGCAGTCGCAGCATGGGCAAGCCCCTCTCGCTCCCGGTCACCTGCACCCCGTTGTTCTCCGCAGAGCCGTTCCCGGATGCGCCGATTCCTGCCCGATGCGCGGGCGCCGCCCGACACACCTCACTCCACCGGCCGAACCCCGGTTCCCGCCGCCCGAGCCCGAGGGGCCTCCCGGTCAGCCCCGGTCGCCGGGGCCCGAGGCCCGTGCAAAGGTCAGCCCCGGTCGCGGGCCCGCCGGAACCGCGCCAGCCCCTCACCGAGGTCGATCAGCGGCGACGGGTACCCCAGGCCCTCCCGCTCACGCTCGGGCAGCCGCCACGGCTCGTGCACCAGCGGGCCCTCCACCGCCCGCAGCTCCGGCACCCAGCGGCGCACATACGCGCCCTCCGGGTCGAAGCGCTTGCCCTGCACCACCGGATTGAGCACCCGGTGCGGCCGGGTGTCGGTGCCGGTTCCCGCGACCCACTGCCGGTTGAGCCGGTTGTTGACGATGTCGCCGTCCACCAGCCAGTCCAGGAAGTGCCGGGCACCGATCCGCCAGTCCACGTACCGGGTCTTGGTGAGGAAACTCGCCGCCAGCAGACGCGCCCGGTTGTGCATCCAGCCCTCCTCGCGCAGCTGGCGCATCCCCGCGTCGACCATCGGATAGCCGGTGCACCCGGCACGCCAGGCCTCGATGTCCCGCGCCGCGTCCTCCTCGGTGCGCCACTGGTCGCCGCGGCTGCGGTAGTCGCGCACCGACGACTCCGGGCGGGCCGCCAGCACCTGATGGTGGAAGTCCCGCCAGCACTGCTGCCGCACGAACGCCTCCGCCCCGGGGCCGCCCGTCGCGCGGGCACGCCGCACCAGCTCCACCGCGGACAGCGCGCCGAAGTGCAGATACGGCGAGAGACGTGACGTGGCGTCACCGGCCAGGTCGCCCTGCCGGTCCGCGTAGCCGGACAGGCCGGACCGCGCCCAGCGCGCGAACCGGTCCCGGCCCGCCGACTCGCCCCCGGCCGGCAGGCCGGGCGACACACCGGACACCTCCGCGCGGCTCGGCGGCGCCTCGCCCCGCACCCCCTCGGGCACGCGCACACCGCGCGGCGCCGGACGCACATCCCGCAGCCGCTCAGCCGACCAGCGGCGCAGATACGGCGTGAAGACCGCGTAGTGGTCGCCGCTCCCCGGGGTCACCGCTCCGGGCGGGACCGCGGTGACCACCGCGTCGTGCACCCGCAGCGCCACCCCGCGTTCCCCGAGCGCCTTGCGCAGCAGCTCCTCCCGCCGGTGCGCGAACCGGGTGACACCCGCCGCCAGATGCACCTCGGCGGCATGGCACTCGGCGACGACCGAGCAGACCTCCCGGACGACCGGGCCACTGCGCACCACCAGACGGCCACCGCGCCTGCGCAGTCCGGCGTCCAGGTCGGTGAGGCAGCCGGCGAGGAAGGCGGCCCGGTCCGGCACGTCGAAGCCCGCCGCGTGCACCGCGGGATCGCGCACGAACAGCGGCACCACCTCGTCGGCGGCCGCCAGCGCGGCCCGCAGCGGCGGATGGTCGTGCAGACGCAAATCCGAGGTGAACAGGACGACCGCGACGGTCATGGTGCGACTCCAGATGGTGCGTGGGGGAACGGGGCGGCCGGCCGTGATCCGGGCGCCCCTACCGTCTGCTGCTCGCCCGGCCCGCTTGCTGGATGCGCCCGGGCTGTTCCTGCGCGTCCACAGCCTTCGCCGCCGCCCGTGTGATGCTGCGGGCCATGCCGCCGAACACCACGGCGTGGAAGGGGGAGACGGCCCACCAGTAGGCGTGGCCCAGCAGCCCGCGCGGATGGAACAGGGCGCGCTGCCGGTAGCGGGTGCGGCCCGCCTCGTCCGTCTCGGCGTGCATCTCCAGCCAGGCCAGGCCAGGCAGCCGCATCTCCGCGCGCAGCCGCAGCAGCCGGCCCGGCTCGATCTCCTCGACCCGCCAGAAGTCCAGCGCCTCGCCCACCCGCAGATGCTGGGCGTCGCGCCGGCCGCGGCGCAGCCCGACCCCGCCGGCGAACCGGTCCAGCCAGCCGCGCACCGCCCACGCCAGCGGGAACGAGTACCAGCCGTTGTCGCCGCCGATGCCCTCGATCACCCGCCACAGCGCCTGGCGCGGCGCGGCGACCGCTGCCTGCCGTTCATCCTGGTAGAGGCTGCCGCCCGCCCAATCCGGGTCCGTCGGCAGCGGATCGCTGGGCGCCCCCGGCACCGAGGCCGAGGACCAGCGGGTGGCGACCTGCGCCTGCCGCACCCGGCGCAGCGCCAGCGCCAGCGCCTCGTCGAACGGCAGCGGCCTGCCCGGCGGGTCGGGGACATGGCGGGCGATGTCGTGCTCGTGGCAGACGACCTCGTGCCGCAGCGACTCCGTCAGCGGCCGGGCCAGACCGGCCGGCACCGGGGTGACCAGCCCGACCCACAGACTCGACAGCTTCGGCGTGAGCACGGGCACCGGCACCACGATCCGCCGCCGCAGACCGGCGACAGCGGCGTACCGCTGCATCATCTCCTGGTACGTCAGCACGTCCGGACCGCCGATGTCGAAGGCCCGGTTCACGTCCCCCGGCATGCCGGCCGAGCCGGTCAGATACCGCAGCACGTCCCGCACCCCGATGGGCTGGACCCGGGTGCGCACCCAGCCGGGGGTCACCATGACCGGCAGGCGCTCGGTCAGATAGCGCAGCATCTCGAAGGAGGCCGAACCGGAGCCGATCACCACCGCCGCACGCAGCACGGTCGCCGGCACCGGCCCGTCCAGGAAGATCCGCCCGACCTCGGCACGGGACCGCAGATGCGGCGACAGCTCCGCCTCCGGCACGCCCCCAGGGGTGAGCCCGCCGAGATACACGATCCGGCGGACGCCCGCGGCATGCGCCTGCTCGGCGAAGATCCGCGCCGCCCGCCGGTCGGTGTCCTCGAAGCCGGAGCCGCTGCCGAGGGCGTGCACCAGGTAGTAGGCGACGTCGATGCCGCGCATGGCGGCGGCGACCTCCTCGGCATCCGTCACGTCCCCGCGCACCGTCCCGACCTGGTCCGCCCACGGATGGTCGCGGAGCTTGCCGGGGGAGCGGGCCAGACACCGCACCCGGTGACCGGCCTCCAGCAGCTCCGGCACCAGGCGCCCGCCGATGTACCCGGACGCGCCGGTCACCAGGCAGTGCAGTCCCTCCGGGTGAGGCTGTCCGTCCATGTCCACCTGTCTGCCTCCGGGCTGCGGCTGATGGCCCCTGGTCCGATCATGTCCGCCGAACCGCGACCCCGCCCGTCGGCGGCGCCCGGCCGCCCCGCACGGTCCGCCGTCCCGCCGACGGCCCTCATAGGGGGCAGAACGGCTGAAAACGGGGCGGCGGGCGTCGCCGTGCCCTGATAGTCCGTAAGGGGCGACGCCTGCTGACGCACCGCTGACGCCCGCCGACGCACGAGACGCAGGCGAACCCCGGGAACGACCGGGCGACATGAGAACCACCGCGGAGGGCACACGGGTCACCCGCACGGGCGGTCAGCGAACCGGCCGTGCCCGAGGGACGGAGACGCACCGATGGCGCAGACGGACACCCCTGGTGAGCACGCGAGCGTGCTGCGGCTGCCGGGGATCGTGCTGGGCGTGGGCCTCGGCGGATTCGCCGACGGCATCCTGCTGCACCAGCTGCTGCAGTGGCACCACATGCTCACCAGCACCGACCAGGACCGCATCGGCGTGAAGTACTACGACCCCGACACCGTTCCCGGGCTGCGCATGAACACCGTGTGGGACGGCATCTTCCACACCGTGTGCTGGCTGGCGGTCCTGACCGGGCTCGCGATCCTCTACGCCAGGGTCACCCAGGACCGGCGGCGGGTGTGGACCTCCCGGGTGCTGTGGGGCTGGATGCTCGTCGGCTGGGGGCTGTTCAACCTCGTCGAGGGCGTCCTGGACCACCACGTCCTGGGCATCCACCACGTCTACGCCGGTGACGGACAGCTCTGGTGGGACCTCGCGTTCCTCCTCATGGGCGCCCTTCTGGTGGCCGGCGGCCTGCTGCTGCAACGCGGCGGCCGCCCCCTCGCCCTCCCCGCCGGCGCACCGGGGCCCGACGCCCGATGAACCACCCCGCCCACCACCACGCGCCGGAAGCCGGCACCGGCCCGCTGGAGACACTGCTGCCCGCGCTCGCCCTGCTGATCTGCGCCGCCGGCTACCTGCTGCTCGACCTGCTGCGCCGCCCCGTCTGGCTCGCCGGGATCGCCGCCGTGGTGGCGGCGGCCGTCTGCCAGGCGGTGGCCCTGGCCACCGGCCCGCTGACCGTCGTCCAGCCGCTGTTCGTGCTGGAACTGCCGCTCGCCCTGGTCATCGCCACCGTGCTGTTGCACGGGCGGCTGTCCCCGGCCGGCTGGGCCGGCGTCGCCGCCGTGGTGACCGGGCTCGCCGTGGCCCTCGCCGCCGCGGCACCGACCGGCAACCGCACCCAGGTGCCGATGGACCACTGGATCCCCGCGCTCGCGGTGTGCACGGCCGCTCTCGTCGCCCTGGTGGCCGCCGGGCTGCGCCGGCCCGAGGGCAGGGCGCGCGCCGCCTGCTTCGGACTGGCCACCGCCGTCGCCTACGCGACGACCGCCGCGCTGATGAAGACCTCCATGCACACCCTCGACGACGGCGGCATCACCGCCTTCCTCACCACCTGGCAGACCTACGGCTTCGCCCTGTACGGCGCCGCGGCGCTGTTCCTGCTCGAGCACGCGATGCAGGCCGGCCCACTCGTCGCCTCCCAGCCCGCCCTCACGCTCGGTGACGCGGGCCTCAGCCTGACCCTGGGCATCGTCGTCTACGCCGAGTCGGTCCGCACCGGCTGGTGGCTGCTGCCCCAGCTGCTCGGCGTCTCCCTCATCGCCACCGGAGTCCTCGCCCTCGCCGCCCTGCCCCTCACCCGCACCCTGACCAGCGAGGAACAGCCTGCCGGAGCACACGACGAGGCACCTTGACGTGATGTGGCCGCCCGACCGACGCATTCTCAGGCGGGACCGCCCGGGCCCGCTCCGCCCCCTTGGAGGCGCTCCAGGTCGGACGGGCGGACCTGGATGGCCACCAGTGCGATCAGCGCGGCCAGCGCGGTGAAGACCGCCGCCATGATGAACGCGGCCGACACCCCTGCGGTCAGGATCTCGTCGGCGAAGGGTGGCGGCAGCTCCCCCGTGCGCTGGAACCGGACCTGCTCGGCCGGTGTCGCCTGCTGGAGGAAGAGCGGGATCTGCTGCTCGGCCTCGTTGGCGCTGGCCGTGCCGTACATGGTCACCAGGATGGACAGCCCGAGCGAACCGCCCACCTGCTGTGTGGCGTTGAGCAGACCCGAAGCCGCCCCCGTCTCCTGCGTGGAGACGTTGGACAGCGCCATCAGCGTCAGCGACACGAACTCCATGCCCATGCCGAGGCTGAACACCAGCATCGGCCCGAGCACACTGCCCGCGTAGGTGGAGTGCACGTCGGTGAGCGTCAGCCAGGCCAGTCCGGCCGCGGCGAGAAGGCCGCCGAGCACCATGAACGGCTTGGGCCCGAACACCGGCAGGAACCGCGAGGCCAGCCCGGCCCCGATCGCGATGACCGCACTGACCGGCAGGAACGCCAGCCCCGCCTGCAAGGGGCTGAAGTCCAGCACGTTCTGCACGAACAGGGTCAGGAAGAAGAACATGCCGAACATCGCCGCGGCCAGGCACAGCATGATCCCGTACGTCCCCGCCCGGTTGCGGTCGGCGAACATGTGCAGCGGCGTGATCGGCTGCCGGGACCTGCGCTCGATCGCGATGAACACCGCCAGCACGACGGCGGCCGCGCCGAACGACGCCAGCGTCAGGGCGTCGCGCCAGCCGTCCTGCGCGGCGCGGATGAACCCGTAGACCAGCAGCACCATGCCGGCCGTCGAGGTGAGCGCACCGGCCAGGTCGAAGCGGCCCGGATGCCGTTCGGACTCCTTGATCCGGCGCGGTGCGGCGAAGGCGATCAGCAGGCCGATCGGCACGTTGACGAACAGCACCCACCGCCAGTTGAGCCACTCCACCAGCATTCCGCCGGCCAGCAGCCCGATGGCGCCGCCGCCCGCCGAGACCGCGGCGAACACGCCGAAGGCCCGGTTGCGTTCCGGCCCTTCGCGGAACGTCGTGCTGATCAGGGCGAGCGCGGTCGGCGAGGCGATGGCACCGCCGACGCCCTGCAGGGCGCGCGCGGCGAGGAGTTGACCGCCGTTCTGCGCCAGCCCGCCCAGCAGGGAGGCGAGCACGAACAGCAGCACGCCGAAGATGAACACCCGCCGCCTGCCGAGGATGTCACCGGCCCGCCCGCCGAGCAGCAGCAGCCCGCCGAACGTGAGCGTGTAGGCGTTCACCACCCACGACAGGCTGGTCGTGGAGAAGTCCAGGGAGCGCTGGATGTGCGGCAGCGCGATGTTCACGATGGTGATGTCCAGCACCACCATCAGCTGACACGAGGCGATGACCAGGAGGGCCATCGCGTTCCCGCCGCCGCCGGACCTCTCGGCGGTGGTCTGCCGGGCTGCGGGTGCCGGACGTGGTCCACCGGTCATGCGGAATCGCCCCTTCGGGAGTCCACCCGTCCGACGCTACGCCCGGGTGGTACACCCCACCACTCGCCCCGCCCTCACCCGGGCAGCCGCGGCCCCCAGCCACCGCCATGCCCGGCCCCCGCCCTCACCCGGGCGACCGCCACCCCCACGCCACCGCCATGCCCGGCCCCAGTTCGGCGAGGAGCGGCGAGTCCAGATAGGCCAGAGCCTCGTCGACCACCTTGTCGTCCACCCGGCCCGTCGCCACCAGTTCGGGCCGCATCCGGCTCCAGGTCTCCGACCAGAAACGCGCCAGCGGTCCGCCCGAGGCCAGCGTCACGGAGGCGGGCGTGTAGGCGCGCCCCCCGCCCTCGCCGAGCGGGGCCCCTCCGGCACGTCCAGCTCCATGGGCGCGCCCTGCGGATCGACGATCACGGGGGCGGGATGTCCCGCGCGCACCGCCGTGCACAGCCGGGACACCGGGTCGTAAACGGTGATCGCGCAGGTCGCCACATGGGAACCGCAGGTCGGCGAGGGCGGGTCGAGCAGGGAGGCGACCTCGTCCAGATGGGTGAGCAGCTCGTCGGGCTCCAGGTCCCGCAGGGCCAGGGCGCGCAGCGAGAGCCGCAGCTGCCCCATCGTGGCCGCCGCCTCGATGCCGTGGCCGTTGACGTCGCCGACGACCAGGGCGACCCGCGCGCCGGACAGCGGGATCACGTCGTACCAGTCGCCGCCGGCGCTCTCCGGCAGATACACATGGGAGGTCTCGGCGGCGGAGAGCTGCGGCAGCGTGCCCGGCTGCAGCCGGCGCTGCAGCGCGGAGGCCACCATGTGCTCCCGTCGGTAGCTGCGCGCGTTGGCCAGATGGGCGGCCCCGGCGGACGCGGCCTGCCGGGCCACCTCCAGATCCTTTTCGGTGAACGGATCGGAGCGGTGCCGGTACAGGGACAGCAGCCCCAGCACCGCCTCCTGGGCCACCAGCGGGGCCACGATCATGGAGTGCACCCCGGGCTCCACCAGCGGCGCAAGCCCGCCGGGATCGGCACCCAGCCACGACATACCCGGCTCCACCTGGACCAGCCGGGCCTCGGCGTCGGCCAGCGCCTGGGTGTACGGGGTGGGGTAGGGGAAGGCCTTGCTGTCGCCCTTCTCGCGCAGCGTGCGCGAGGCGGTCGCGGGAGCGTACGCGACGCGCCGCAGCGGTGTGTCCGACGGCACCGGACCCGGCTCGGGGTGCCCCCACCCGGCGGGCGGCTCGTCGATCAGATCGACACAGGCCGCGTCCGCGAAGTCCGGCACCAGCGCCGTCACCAGCTCCTCGGCCGTCCTGTCGACGTCCAGGGTCGACCCGACGGTGCGGTGCACCCGGCTCAGGACCGCGAGCCGTTCGGCGGCCGCCTCCCGCTCGCTCACGTCCTCCAGCACCGCCACCACGGCCGTCGTGCCGTCCCGCGGGTCGCGCACCGGGAACAGCGATATCTCCACGGTCTTGGGGTGCTCGGGGTCCGACGGCGCACGCCCCCGCACCAGACGGTTCCGCAGCGGGCGCCCGGTGGAGAGGGCCTCGTCCATCAGCTCCTTGATCTCGTCCGGCGCGAACTCGGGGGCGAACTCGTCGACGGTGTGCCCGATGATGTCCTCGGGCGGGAGGTCCCGCACCCCGCGCCCGGCGGAGTTGTACCTCAGCACCCGGTGCTCGGAGTCGAGGACATACAGCCCCTGGGGCGAATTGCCGAACAGCGCGTCCAGTATGAGCGAGTCGTCCACGGCATCGGGGTCCATGACGTCCTCCCTTCACCACCGCCCCGCACTCACCTTCTCGCATCGTCCCGCCACGGCAACTCGGCCGCCGCACCTCACCCGCCCCCGGCGCTCAGGAACGGTGCATGCACTCGGGTGACACACGGTGCGCAACGGCGCTCGCGACGCGGAAAGTCCCCGCCCGGCCGGTTGGATTCATCCCGACGCACGACCGAAGTGAGGGCGCATGACGAACGCGACGGCGGAGGCGGACCGGCCGGAGGGACTGAAGCCCGACGCGATCGGGTTCCTCGACGCACTCGTCATCGGGCTCAACGCGACCTCCCCGGCCTACTCCCTGGCCGCCGTCGTCGGCCCCATCGCGGTGCTCGTCGGGGTCTACGCCCCGGGCGTGATGCTGGCGTCGTTCGTCCCGATGCTGCTGATCGCCTCGGCGTTCTACTACCTCAACCGCGTCGACCAGGACTGCGGCACCACCTTCTCCTGGGTCACCCGCGCCATGGGCCCCTGGGCGGGCTGGCTCGGCGGCTGGGCCATCACCATGACCGGCGTCCTGGTCGTCGGCTCACTGGCCGACGTCGCCGTCACCTTCGCCCTGCTCGCGGTCGGCCTGGACAGCTGGGTGGAGAACGAGGCGGCCCGGCAGACACTCGCCGTGCTGCTGATCATCGTGATGACGGCCGTGTGCGTGATCGGCACCGAGGTGTCCGCCCGGGTGCAGAACGTGCTCATCGTGGCCCAGGTGGTCTGCCTGCTGATCTTCGCCGTGGTCGCCCTGTACCGCGTGTACGCCGGCACCGGCTCCCTGGGATCCACCGAACCGTCGATCGACTGGCTGAACCCCTTCGGCGCCGGAGGCGCCTCACTGACGGGCGCGCTGCTGCTGGGCGTGTTCATCTACTGGGGCTGGGAGTCGGCGGTCAATCTGACCGAGGAGACCGAGAACTCCGTCAGCGCCCCCGGCAAGGCCGGCGTCTGGTCGACCGTCGTGCTGCTGGTGACCTACCTGTCGGTCGCCATCGCCGTCGTTGCCTACGCCGGCACCGCCTTCCTCACCGAGAACGCCGACGAGGAGGAGTTCATCTTCTCCCTGCTCGCCGACGAGGCGATGGGCGGCTGGGACTGGATCGTCCTGCTCGCCGTCTCCACCTCCGCGATCGCCTCCACCCAGACCACGATCATCCCCGCATCCCGCACCGCCCTGTCGATGGCCCGCAGGCACGCGCTGCCCCATCACTTCGCGCGCATCCACCCGCGGTTCCGCACCCCGGACGTCAGCACCTGGTGGGTGGCCGCCATCGCCATCGTCTGGTACGTGGTCGTCGCCCAGATCAGCGAGAACGCCCTGTTCGACTCGCTCACCGCCCTCTCGCTGCTGATCGCCTTCTACTACGCCCTCACCGGACTGGCCTGCGCCGTCTTCTACTCCGCCATCTCACCGAGAGCGTCAAGCAGTTCTTCCTGATCGGCGTCGGACCGGTGGTGGGCGCAGGACTGCTCACCTGGCTGCTGGTGGAGTCGGTCATCGACATGGCCGACCCGGCGAACTCCTACAGCGGGGTCTCCTGGTTCGGCCTCGGCCCGCCCCTGGTCATCGGCATCGGCATCTCCCTCGCCGGAGTCGTCCTCATGATCGTCATGCGGTTCGTGTCACCGGTCTTCTGGTCGGAACGCCCCACGGTCGCCGACCCGGAACTCGTCCACCGCAAGGAGTCCTGAGATGTCCCTGGTCCTCGGCTACGACGAGTCCCCCGGCGCCGTCCGCGCCCTGCACGTCGCGATCGAGCTGGCGGCCGCGCTCCACGAGCCCCTGGTGCTGGTCTACGGCGCCGCCGCGCCGGGCGCGCTGGGGGAGGAGTACCGCACCCATCTGGAGGCCCTGCACGAGGCCGGCCGCAAGGTGCTCGGCCATGCGGTCGGCGTGGCCGAGGGCGCGGGCGTTCCGACGACCGTGGAGGTGCTCGACGAGAAACCGGCCCAGGCCCTGCTGGACGCCGCCCTGCGCCACGGCGCCCGCTTCATCGTGGTGGGCAGCTGGGGGGAAAGCCCGGTCCGCGGCGCCCTCCTCGGCTCGACACCCCACAAGCTGCTCCACCTGTCGCCGGTGCCGGTCATCTGCGTGCCGATGGAGGAGGGAGAGGAGTGAGGGAGAGGAGTGAGGGGGAGGAGTGGGGGAGAGGAGTGAGCGGGCGGCATCGCGACCGCCGCAGCCGGGCAGCCTTGCCTCATGCAAACGAACGCGAACGCTGATTCCGGCGTCCACGTCTGCTCCCTGAAGGCCCACACTCCCCAGCGGATCCGGCCCGGCACGACCTACCAGGTCGTCAGATTCCCGTTCGGGTCGGCGGAGCCGTACGACCGCTTCGGGATGCACCAGGCCGAGCAGCCCGACGGCCATGTGGTGGACGACTGGGCGAACGACGACCGCAGCGGACTGATATGGCCGTCCAAGCCGGGCTGGGGACACCTGTACGCCATGCTCCAGTGGGAGGCCGGCGGCTACACCGAGCTGCGCGACCAGTTCGTCCGCGACCCGCTGGGCCTGACCCCCGACCCCGAGGACACGACGGCCACCGAGCATCGCAGGCCCACGCCCGGCGGCCAGTACTACGTGAAGAGCCACGGCATCTTCGTCGACCCCGACACCCCCCTGGCCCTGCGCGTCACCCACAACGACTCGGGCCCCCGGCGGCTGACACTCGCCGAGTTCAAACTCGTCATCCACGACGTCGCCTAGTGCTGTGACCGCATAGGTTCGCCGGGTTGGTGGTTGGGGCGGTTGGATGAACGGTGACGTTCGATCCGACTGC